>JAUVCU010000198.1 GCA_030590715.1 Lentisphaeria bacterium | reverse complement strand
CTAGGGGATTTTCATCCCCCATGTAAGGCCTGTCCGCTCTTTTTTGGAGAAAGCATTTATAAACTACAAGGATGAAGAGATCTGCAGATCATCAAATACGCAAAGTAACTACGCACAAATGTGGGGTGTGATGTATTACCTGATGAAGGGGTCTATTATCTCCGGCAACATGGAATATACAAAAATCCCGCAGGAATATTTCAAAGCAATAGAAAGTGGTTTTAATCCGGAAGAAGCTACAAGAATTGCCTGGGAAGGTATTGACCGATTCAAGTTCAACTATGACTTCATTAGCTTCTGGACAAATAAACTACAGGTAGCAAAAGCTAACAGGCAGGACATCGCGGAAGAACTTGAAAACAGTGAACTTTTGTTCAGTAACTAGGGCCGTAATATTAGAGCGGTTTGTCCGTCCAGCTGTTCCCCAAAGCCTTTTTTCCTGAAGATACTCGCCCTGTTTGTGATTGTGAGCACTTCGTAGATCCCTTTTTCCTTAGCTTCCAGAATACAGTGGTCCAGAAGATTACTGGCGATCCCCTGCCCCTGATAACTATCTTCAACAGCCATAGATCTTATTTCTGCCAGCTTGCTGCTATAAATATCAAGAGCGCAACATGCGACGATCCGGCCCTGGTCTTCCACAAGCCAGAACTCATCAATATCACCAGTCAGTTCTTCTTCTGATCTATAAAGCAGCATACCGCTTTTACTGGCATCTTCGACTAATTTTGCTAAACCAGCAATATCGCTCAATAAAGCTTTTCTAATATTCATTTTAAATAACAACCTTTAACATTTTAATTTTCATCACGATCAATGTTTAATTCAGTCCATTTACAACTTGTCAGTTCCTTAGAAACACAATCGTACACTGAAATTTTTCCGGTATCCATCCAATCAGGCAATGAGTAAAGCTTTTCAGTCTCACCTTCGTAACAATACTCATTGTGAAAATGTCCAAGCATTATCGTTTTTATTCCTTCTTTGAATTTATTACAGGCAAATAAGTTCAAAGTATCATGAGGAATAAAGCCGCGCTTCTTATTGCTATTGGTCATTTTCTTCTTAATATACCGGACAAGCGATGGAGCCAAAGGCATATAACGAACCAACTGTTTCATCAATTTGTTCTTAGTGACTTTTCGGAAAATTCTATAAGAAGTGTCTTTCTCGTTAATCAAGTCACCATGCCCGAACAAAATATTCGTTTCGGGATCTAAGCGAAAATCTGTTGAAATCCAGCTGAAATTATCGGATTTTTCATCTTTGAGAAAAAATTCATGATTACCTTCAACATAGCCGATCTGCCTTTTCTCTTTCTGATTCTTACACCAATCAAGAAACTTGATATGCATATCCTCTTCATATCGTGGCATGGCGATCCAAAGCTCAAAAATATCGCCGAGAAAGACAACATCGTGGTCTGTTTTTTCGATTTTGTCGAGCATCTTGAAAAATTCAATTTCGTTGTCATTTCCAAGGCTTACATGTGCGTCCGTTATCAGTATCATATATATATATTTTACTTGCAAGAAAGATACGGAAAAGGCCTGTCTGAGAATACGGGGAATTAATAAATGCTCAAGAAGCGGTTGTGAGTCACCATCAGATTGTGAACCTCAAAACATCTTTACTTATTTCTTCCTCCCTAAAACTAAGCAGGTACTCTCCTTCTATCATGACTAAGTATATTTTATTATTCATTTCATAGTGGTTAATGAACGATACAGTATCACCAACCTTAAGTTTTCCTACTCCTGTTTCGGGAACGCCCAATTCAAAAGTCTCATCGTTTTTCAGCAGAGTATTTACTAAACGGCCGGCAATAGTATTTGCAACTTCGGCAATTATGTCATCAAGGGCAGCTTTAGTTATATCAGGCGTTTCAACTCTATAAACATCGTGTGCGATCTCATGAATCAACTCCCGTGGGAACGCCACTGTGATTCTACCATGAAATGGTTTTATAACATTCACACTCCCCCAGTGAAATATCACGTCACTCACTTCCGAAAAGAACATGTTTTCCAGGCTCTCAATAACGGCATCATGAAGCGCATCAGTCAAACGATTTCTACTGTCAACCATCTTACATACCCCAAGGATCAGGCTGGTTACAGGAAAGCACAGCAGCCAGCTTAGCCGGAGAGATCGGCTTACATATAATACTCGCACCATACTCTGAAAGCTCTTCCTCCTTGGCGGGGTTACCAGCGCTAGTGACGACGATTATCCTCACAGAACTTAAAGAGCTGTCACTGCCGATAACCTTAACAAGCTCTGTTCCATCCATAATCGGCATCGTCAGATCAGTGATCAGTAAATCTGTTTCAAATTTTTTGACGGTCTCCAAGGCCTGAGCTCCATCTTCAGCCTCAATAGTCTCGACGTCCTTGTAGCCAAGGACTTCAAGACACCTCTTTGTGAACATTCTGGCTGTGACAGAATCATCCGCGATGACAATCCGGTTCATTTAATCCTCCTCAAACCATGCTGACAGACATGATTAAGTTAAACTCTTTTTGAACGTCGACAATAGTTCTTTCCAAGTCGTGAGCGGTGTTAATTGATAAGTATTTATCATAACTTTCATCCAGCTTATACTGCATAGAATCCAATCCGGTGCACTTACCCGTCATCATAGCGAGAAAACTGGCTAAATGAACGACGTAAACAAGAGTTTTATACTCATTGTCCACACAGTTAGGCTTGTGATAATATTTTATGACCTGACATATTTCTTCCGGCAAATTCCAATGCCTCGCAATCGCTTCACCAATCTCGCAATGATTTGTTCCCAATGCCTCATTCTCAACATCGGTAAAATCCTTCCCCGCATTTTCGGCGATCCCCGTGTCCAACACTTTGTTCGCGAGGTATTCCGAGATCACAGATTTTCCGATTGCGTGCAAAAGCCCTGCGGTATATGCTAAATCTGGAGCAACTTTATTTAGAGAAAATGCTGTTAAATGCCTTGCCGTAATTGCAGTTAACATACAGTAATTCCATAGAGCTCCTTCCGGGGCCATATAACCATCCAAAGGCTTTTTGAACCTGGCTGATACACAAAAGCCCATGATAATTCCCATAGTGGTTCTATTTCCCAAAAAGGATACGGCGAACTGTATAGAAGTAATTGGAGACACGGGATGAAACGCCGCGGAATTTGCAACTCGGATAAGTTGTCCGGCAAGAGCTGGGTCTTTTTCAATTACTGCCCCCATAGCCTCTGCGCTGACCTCATCTTTTCCCGCCATTCGTATTAGCTCTCCTGCACTTTCTGAAAGCTTAGGCAACTGTTTTACTGTTTCAATTATCTCATCTATAACAGTCATTTTGTTTCCTTTTGTTTCGCCCGGATGTGCTTGCAGTCCTGCAGGCACAACGCGATATACTCAAGTATCACATCTTTTTTTACTGGTTTTGGGATAAAATAGGCAGCCCCACTTTCTAAAAGAGCCCAAACCTCGCTGGATTTTATGGCTCCAGATATGAGGATTATCGGCATCTCATTTATATTGTCATCTGTAGTAATTTTAGATATAAGCTCCCTTCCATCCATCCCCGGCATCATGACATCAGTCACTAAAATATCAAAATTGTTATTGGCCTGCAGTGTAGCCAGAGCATGTTCTCCGCTTGGCGATACAAATACAGTATGATCATTTTCAACCAATATGCTTTTTATCAAAACCTGAGTCATCGGGTCATCTTCAACAAGTAATATGACAGCCATATCTGAACTCCTTTTTTATATGCTCCAATCAGCTTTACCTGGAGATTGAATAATAACCTTTCCTGTATCAACGAAAACCGACACACTCCTGCTTATAGTTCCTCCAAGGTCCTCTTGTCTTGCCCCCAGACCAAGTTCCCACAAACACTTCTTGATCGACAAGGCATTACGTTTTCCAATATTAAAAGTATTGTTGGCATCCATGATGATAGCACCGCCAACCAGCTTCACCATCAGATCTTCATGCTTATCTATCCCCTTGGACTTCATTTCTTCGATTAAAGCAATGATACCAGTATCGGCAAACCGGCCAGCCTTTATGCTGATTTCATCAGGAGTGGCAATACTTGAATCCGGCAAAGCGATATGAACCACGCCCACCATTCTTGTTTTAGGATCCAGGAGCAAAACTGCTATAGACGATCCCAGAGAAAAAGTTTTAACTACATCTCCAGGTGTATTTGAAGTGCCGTACTCTCCAATTCCAAGTAATAGAGTTCCCATAAATGATCTAAACACCTTCTAGTAAAACGTTTACTGCCGTAATCTTAACACCTCTAAATAAGAGGTTGTAAGATATTGCCATACATGCCCCTTCCGCGATTACCCTTTCCACGGTATTCAGAGC
>JAUVCU010000357.1 GCA_030590715.1 Lentisphaeria bacterium | reverse complement strand
AGCCATTCATAACAATATTAGGTTTTATAGGCCCGATAGAGTGCCCCTGCAAAAAACAATTCAGGCCGATATCAAAATCCGAAGTTGCGATAACTTCCGGGAACATATCGATTTCCTTCTCTTTGGCAAAGGCTTCAATTCTTTTTAGCTCTGTTCTTCTCTCTTTTCTGACGTCATCAAAATCACCGATCAGAAAGGTTGCGACAGTAAGGATCCCGCTGTTACACTCAAATAAACGTCCGAACTCAAGGACCGGGCAATTCACTGTAACATCGCTGGATAAAACCAGAATAGTAGGTCTCCAGTTCTTCGGATCTGCCGGCATATCCCGGAGCTTGAAAAGGCTTTTACGAATTGTAGTAAACACAAATCCGCGTCGGGCGTCACCAAATGCGCTTTTCATTTTTGCGCGGCTCGCTAAATAATAGATAGCAGCAATAATCAATAGTGCGGCAAAGGACGCAATTGCGTTGATCAAAAACGAAACGACGATACAACTGACAGCCCCGGTGAGAGCTGTCCACCAATGATAAAATTTAAAGCGGGGCCTGAAAGAAGGATTTGCACCATACGACTCCACAAAAGCTGCAAGGTTTACAATTCCATACGTGTAAAGGAAAAACATTGTTACAATCTCTGCAACAACATTCAGGAATCCGCCTTCGCCCATACCGCTGATACCACCGTAAATCAGAACTCCAAGGCTTATTATCGCAGTAACAAGCAGAGCACGTTTCGGCTCATTCGTCGGACCGCTACCTTTTGCAAAAGGATTTAAAAATCTCATTATTTTATCAACAGCAAGCGCCTGAAGAACTCTTGGAGAACCAAGGAACGAACCAAGAGCACTAGAAAGAGTTGCCGAATAAACTCCAAGCGAAACAAGGAAGCCCGCGCCGAATAAAGCATTTGTAACGAGTACCATATAAGGTTTTTCAATCAACTCTGCACGGTCGAAAGCTCCACCCGTAAGTAGAATCTGAATTGCGTAAACAACAAGAGAAACAGCAATTGCCATCAATGAACCTGTTGGAATTGATTTTCCCGGATCTTTCAGGTCTCCAGACATATTAACTCCCGCCATGATACCCGTAACGGCCGGGAAGAATATGGCGAATAACTTTGTCATAGACAGTACCGTATTGCCGGACTCATCCACATTAGGCAGTAAATTTGTGTTAAAAGTATCCCATGAGAAACTGGATGCTGCACCTCCCAAAAAGACAAGAATAGCCAGAACCAGAATTCCCAGGATCACGGACTGACATTTAACAACCCACTCAGCTCCGACCCAGGTAACGATAAACAGCACTGTTCCTGTAGCCAACGCGACCCAAAGATATAAACCAGGGTCAAGTTCAAAGTTAAGGACCAATGCCTCTGAAAAACCAAAGATGTAAAATGGCACAGATAGTGCCTGCGCGATAAAAAGAGCAAGACCGATAGATGAACCAAAGCCCGGGCCAAGTGCCCTTGAAATCAAAAAATAAGCCCCACCACCCTTAACCGGAGTATTGGTTGAAATTGCGGAAATAGAAAGCCCGGTCGCAAAAGTGATTAATTTTGCAATCAACAAAATCCCCAGAGCGCAATAGATTCCGGCATGACCAACGACAAAGCTGGTCCTCATAAACATTATCAAACCAAAAATGGTCAGAATAGACGGGGCGAATACACCAGTAAAGGTTCCAAAATTATGACCTTTTAACTCTTCAGAATTACTTTCCATATAAACTTCTCTTAACTATTAATAACTAAACTGCCATTTGTTTATCAACCAGCCATCCCTAATCGTGCAGTCTAAAACTTTCAACTCGGGTCTACACATCACCCAATGCTGTTAAGTTTCTATTGAGTGGTTTGCACAAGCATCGAAAAGCGGTGCCGAGCACCGCACTCCAAGGCGAACGTTGTTTGCATTCACCACAAAACGTAGGGATGTTACTGAGCTCGCTTCGCGTGGAGTGTTGAGTCCTTCAGCTTTGTTATACCAAGTCATGAAACTCTTACTTGCCTGAGGAACTTGACAGCATTGACACATCACCACCTAATATCTTTGATATTTCAATCTCAAAACAAGCCCCGCGAAATCTAATATAAGCAGAGAAAATGTATCATTTGTCCCATAAAAAAAAAGCGATTCCGCTATGGAATCGCATATTACTTAGTAACGTTTTTTTATTGTAAAAATCTAATAATCAAAATAAGAATCATTTATCAGCTCAATAATATTTTGCTTGACCTCATCAGTAATAAAATCCATATGAAAGCCGGCCACGTAGTAATTCGGATTGACATCTTTTTTACTCCACCTGCAACTGGATTGAAACCTTATTGGAGCAATTGAGCCGTCACTTGATGAAATTTCTAAATGCAGGTGCTTCCCGATCTCAACAGAGTCACGTGCGATAAGCAATAAACCCTCAGTGCTAATATCTCCCACTTTCCCAAGTCGTTTCCCACTATCACCATCAATAACATCCAAGTAAAACGTAAGATGGCTTCGTGATTGCTTTCTTTCCTTCTCCATACGGTTCTCCGTTTTTTATATATAATGAAGTTTTCACTTTTGGTGCAACACTACAA
>JAUVCU010000249.1 GCA_030590715.1 Lentisphaeria bacterium | reverse complement strand
TGAAACAACAGAGAGACACTTAATCGGGTGAATTTGAAAAGGTAATACTCTTCTGAAACAGATATAAAATTCGTAGAATGAATTGAGAAAATGGCAGGGGAGACAGGAGTCGAACCTGCGACCTTCGGTTTTGGAGACCACTGCTCTACCAGCTGAGCTACTCCCCTGCGTTAAGACTCTGAAAACATGCCGTGCATTCTAAATTTCGCAAGAGCACAATGTAGCTTTTTTAGACATATTTGAGGTTACAAAAAAGCCGCCAGGCGAACCGGGCGGCTTTGAAATCAAGCTTAATATTTGTTAAGCCTTGATCTGGCCTGCTTTAGCAAGAGCTGCAGCTTCAACATTCATCACATCTGCATATCCCTGCGAACTGAACGGGTTCAATCCATCAGAAGCTTCCATTGAAGAATCAGCTTCATTGTAGATAGAAGCAGGGCACTCAGTCAAGCTCTGGAAGAAAAGGTTACCTTTGTACATTCCAACAGAAACAGTACCAGTTGCGAACTCAGCAAGTGAGTTGATTGCAGCTTTAGCAGCGTTTGTCGATGGATCGAAGTAGCGACCATCATAAATCTGGTCGGCGATTACAGCAGACATCTCATTGTAAAGCTTGAATGCACGACGATCAAGAACAGCCTGATTAACCTGCTCAAGACCAAAAGCAAGAAGTTCCATACCAGGAGCTTCATAAACACCACGAGATTTAGTACCGATGATACGGTTCTCAAGAGCATTCTTCATCCAAACACCGTTACGACCAGCGCGTTCGTTGGCTTCGATCATAGCGTCGAAAGGATTAACCTCTTTACCGTCGATAGCAACACACTCACCTTTTACGAAACGAAGTTCGATAGATTCGATTGCGTCCGGAGCATCTTGAGGCCACACACCCATTTCCGCATCTACGATAGTACATGCAGTTTCAAGGCTCTCAAGGTCTTCAGCTTCGTGAGAAAGGCCAGCAAGGTTGGCATCTGTTGAATATTTCTTTACCATCCCGATAACAGCAGGGATATCGAATTGAGCAAGGTAGTCGGCCATTTCTGTACGGCCAGGAAATTCTTCAAGAAGTGTTTCGTCACGCCATGGAGCGAAAACGCGCATTTCAGGATCAAGAGCAGTCGTGTAACGCTCGAAACGCATTTGGTCGTTACCACGTCCTGTAGCTCCGTGAGCAAGAACGTTACAACCTTCTTTCTTCATAGCTTCAACGATACCTTTAACAGTAACCGCACGGGCGATTCCAGTAGTATTCCAGTATCCACCATCATATTTAGCATTGAATTTGATAACTTCGAAACAAGCGTCAGCCATCTCTTTTTTCAGGTCAACAACGATCGTTTTAGCACCACAAGGAGCCATTTTATCGATAACACCGTTGATGTCTTCTTCATCCGGCTGAGCAAGGTCAGCTGTAAAACATACAACATCGATACCGTCCTGCATCAGTCTTTTTGTAACAGTTTTACTGTCAAGACCACCAGAAACGCACATACCAATTTTCTTACCTTCTAGTTCTTCCAATTTCATAGGTTTTTCCTTCGCTATGTATATTAAATTCATTTGATTTTATTTTCGCACCATATTGTAGGAGCAGAGTGCAATTTTTCAATGGAGAGCACTTTTTAGATTTTGCTTTTTTTGAGCTCATTTATAGACGAAACACATAATCACTTATCATCTTGGTTACTAATTATTTATAAAAAGCTAAAGCAATGATGAAACGATTGATTATGACATAGGTATAAAAAAGGGTGCCATTTAACAAAATGACACCCCATTTATCCACAGTGAAAGTTACAAACTTACTCTTTAAGAACCATATCAATACACATAACAGCGGCGAGGATCAGCTTGCGCTCATTAGAATCCTTAGCGACATCTACCGAAATATCCAGTACATAGTTGTCGGCACTGGTAAAAAGCTCTTTCCCGAGTCCCGCCCATTTTTTGGTAACCGTTGCCAGTTCGCGCTCTTCTGCGGAAAGAAAGCGGAAATCCCATCCGGTCCACTTACCTTTAAGCATACAAACCGGGCGGTCACTCTCGTCAAGCACACTGAACTTTCCTCCGATCGAAAACAACTTCTGCTTAAAACCACCGATGTAGTTCCGTTCTCCATCAAACACCTGAACTTTGGAAAGGAAAAGAGAGATTCCTCTTTTGATCTCAACAACCATATTTCCTGCAGTATCCCGGATCTCAATATGGAAAGGAGTCATGCGTTTGTAGTCCGTAAAACGTAGTAGTTTGGTAAAGACTCCAAGATTAGGCTCTCGGCACTCAAGCAGCATTTCGCCGGTTTCAACATCAAAAATATCGTAATTATTGGCGGCTTTAAAGATCCCCGTATGTTCTTTAACCAGAAATGTGTTCAGTGTGCTCCAATCCATAGTATTTCCCCTAATTATTAAAAGTATTATTTTTATCCTGCATCAGGCTCTGATATACAATGCCTAACCATACAGGAGTTGATAAGAATCCATGTGTCCACGGTTCCCATTTTTCAGATAAGCCTTTGTTTTTTGCCTGCTCCATAGTCATACCACTATCGATCATAGCCTGCACCTCTGCCGACGTACCTACAAGCATGTCACGAAAAGCTACCAACTCATTTTTCCCGGCAATAGCTCCATGCCCTGGAATTATCACTGTTTCGCCATTTACATACTTCAACAGCTCAGAAATATTATGAGCCATGTTCAGAACATTCCCTCCGTGCTCCAGATCGACAAACGGGAAAATACCATTGAAGAAATGATCTCCGGCATGCACAACGTTTGCTTTTTTGAATAAAATTACAGAATCACCATCGGTATGCCCGTTGGGCAGATGCACCAACTCCACGTCTTCACCATTAAAGTACAGATGCATTTTTGAATCGTAGGTTACCGACGGCAAAGCTTTCTCCGGATATGCCTCGGTCACTTTTTTGAACAGCTTTATCTCCTGCGGCGTTATCAGACGCTGACGAACATTGTCATGGGCAACAATAGTAGCGTGTTCTCCGAAAAAGAGATTTCCTTCGGTATGATCACCATGCCAGTGAGTATTGATGATATACGTCAGTTTATCGACTCCTCCAAATGACCGCAAAGCTTCAGTCAGAACGGGGCTCATTGCTTTATAATCATCGTCGATCATCAAAATCCCCTGCGCTCCGTTGAGAACTGCGAGGTTTCCACCTTTTCCCGAAAGCATAAACAGATTGTCTTTTACCTTCGTCGTCTTAAACGAAGCTGACGCTGCGTGATGATCTTCAGCTCCAATGCTTGAGAGTGTCACCAGTCCTGCTACTGCTAGAATACCTAATTTCGTGAGTTTCATGTTCTACTCCATTACGCTTTCAGTTAGCTGCCCCGAATAAGATAAGTATTAAACCAACACTTACAAATCTAGTAAATAGTATACATAAGTCCGTTTCATCATTACACCGTGTTTAAAAATACAGCAGAGAAATAGTGCCCATGCGAAAGAAAAACAAAGACCACACCAGAACCAACTGCTATATAATTAAAGAACAAGCTTTGTAGTTTTTTTCTCAAACAACTGTAGTTTTATTGCGAATAAAAAATGTAATTAAAACCAGGAAAACAATGGCACAAGAAACTATAAATCCGGAAACGACAGGATTTATCCACTCATATGAAAGCTGCGGCACCGTTGACGGACCGGGGCTGAGATTTGTTGTTTTCACCCAGGGCTGCCCGCTACGATGCCTGTACTGCCATAACCCTGATTCGTGGGAATTTAATACCGGACGTAAAGTTTCCGCGGGGGAAGTGTTTTCTGAGATAATAAAATACAAATCCTACATGAAGTTTTCAGG
>JAUVCU010000321.1 GCA_030590715.1 Lentisphaeria bacterium | reverse complement strand
TGAATCCTAGCGGCTCTTATTTTGTGTAAGTAAATTGGGGCTTACTTAAACCATTTGGGGATGCCGAGTTTGCGGAGTCTTTTTACCAGCAGATCTCTTTTGTGGATCATTTTTTTAGATTTACTTTTAAGGCCTGGATCTCTGTAGCTCACACCCGCAGTTGATTTCAGAATTATGTTGAGGTCTTTATTCTGAAGTGGTTGCTCTATAAAGCTTTCTGTTTTGGAGGCTATTGTTCCTCCGCGTTTTCTGCCGTAGGCTTTTGTCTCTCCGACAATGAGTTTGTTTCTAATTAACGCGGCTCTGACCGGGAAGGCACTGCTATATGTTACTAATATTGTTTTATCGTGGATTGATTTGCAGATCTCTCTGAAAAAATCATAGCTCCATAATTCCGGGTTTTTATCCGGACTGAATCCGTCCAGAAAGACGATGTCGAGCTTGTCATTATTATTGCTCAATAACTTTGCGCCTTCTCTGGCATCGCCTATTAATAGTTTTATCGTGCAGAATTCGTGATGCCAAATACTGTTTTCAATTAGTGAGTGGATTATTTCGTTTTCAATTGAACCTTTATCAAACAGCTCCAGTCCCATGATCAGAGTTTTAAGGTCTTTCTCGAGCGTCGTTATTGTCAGTTTATTAGATCTGCTTTCGATTGCACATTTTGCCGCGGAAATAGCATTGTATCCCAACCCGAAACCGACATCCAGAAGATTTACATCTTGCTTTTTTATTAGTTTGTCTAATTTGGAAGGATCTACAAACTTCTGTTTTGCCTCAGTTTCAGCACCCGCAAGTGTGTGAAAGTGCTGTTTGTATTCCGGATGATAGAAAGTGTACGACCCATCTTCTGTTTTTATTTTAGGGATAGTCGAAAATTGTTCAAAGTTTTCAGAGCCGGCTCCTTTAGCCAGGGCATCTTGAATGTATGAAATGAATTGGCCTTTTTTCATCCACCATTTTGGTGCAATGATTTCATCGGTTCCGGCATCTGCAGTGATTCTCAGAACAACCCATTTTTCCGGTATTATTTTTAGAACTTCGATTAATGCCGCGGCATATTCGTATTCGTTAAGTGTTTGGAACTCTTTGTTTGCATATTCTTTAGCAAGGGGAGTGTTTTTTAGTACGAGAAGGTTATGTACTTTTATAGACATGAAAGGAAGCTCGGCAACATCACGGGCAGTCTGCTTGAACTCTTCCATTGTTTCACCCGGAAGGCCGAGAATGATGTGTGCCGCACAGTTGATGTTTCTGTCTGCAAGCTTTTTTGCCGCGACTCTCACGCTTTCAAAATCGTGACCGCGTTTGATGCGATCGAGAGTTTTATCGTTTGAACTTTGAACTCCCAGCTCAACTAATAGGTCGTATTGTTCATTTAATTCAGATAGGTAATCCAGAACATCGTCGGGTAGGGCGTCTGACCTGGTAGAAATAATAACCATTTTGAAATCGGCTTTTCTTAAAACTTCAGAATAGTATTTTCTCAGCGTTGCTACCGGAGCATAAGTATTGGTGAACGCCTGAAAGTAAGCAATGTAAGGTGCTGTCGCTCCATAGCGCTCGGTGGCGTATTCAATCCCCTTGTGAACCTGCTTCTCAAGGTCGAGGTTATTCTTTAAATGTCGTGCTGCAGATCCGTCCTCAGAACAGAATGTGCAGCCTATTCCATTGTTTTGAACCCTGTTCGGGCATGAAAATGGAAGGCTTATTGGAATCCTGTACAACGCTTTGCCGTACTTTTCTTTAAGGTAATCTTTAAAAAAATATATGTTTTTCACTCTTTAATCACTTCGTGTTGTGTTTCTTATCTTGATTTTGTGCTAAATCTATTGTGGAATGGTTTTTTATCAATGCCAAAAGCACTGGTTTGGTGGCATTATGTGCAGGACTGATAATTAGACGGATTCATAGATGTATTTAACCCGGAGCCGTGTTGACAATGGCGGTGAATAGATGTAAATTTGGCACGTAATAATATTTTAAATTAATTATAAAATAATAGTAGGGAAAAAAATATGACCGATATAAATATCGAAGAGCTTTTTATAAAAGTATCTGAGACGGCGACAAAAGCGGATATGGATACGTTGATAATCACACTAAAGGGTCTAGTTGATCTTAAAGATGAAAGTGTGACAAACGGACTGGAATTGCTTTTTGATGCTTGGACCGAGTCTGTGACGGAAACGCCACAACAGGCTTCATTTATTATTGCTCTTGCTGAACTTAACCCTCCTTCAACTTCTCAATTCAGAAATATTCTAGCTGATGCTATTAAAGCTTGTCTTCCTCCTTATCTTAGAAAACCAGGATATCTTAAGGCTATCGGTCTTAGAGATGCTGATGTTCACTATAAAGAAGTTGTAACTCGCTTTACTGCTCTTTCTCAACTTAAAGTTGGTGTTTATACTTTCAATATAGAAAGTAACGCATGGGGAATGGTTGGACAAATCGATGAATTCGCAGGATCTGTTTCTATCAGTAACGTAACAGGACGTAATTCTTCGTCAGTTTCTCTTCAATAACTCCAGAACCTCTTTAACTGACGTGTGCATACCTTCCAATTTCAAATTCATCAGAATGTAGGCATTGAGATGAGAAGTAATGAGTTCTTCGTTTGTCAAATCTAATTTTGGCGCAGCAACTACGCCGGAAACCATTTCTATCTGGTTTTCAAAATAATGACGATCGTGAGGAGATCCATTCGAGCAATAGGTCATCACCAAAGCGGTTTGACCGCTTCTACCGGCACGACCACTTCGCTGCGCATAGTTGGCAGGCCCCGGAGGCACATTTCTCATGTGTACCACATTCATGCTACTGATATCCACTCCGAGCTCCATCGTGGGAGAACAAAACATGGCGGAAAGTTTGCCTTCCCTAAAATCCTCTTCTCTTTGCTGGCGATCCAAATTTCCTAT
>JAUVCU010000123.1 GCA_030590715.1 Lentisphaeria bacterium | reverse complement strand
AAAAGGTCGTTCTCTCTAGGATTGTTTTCTTCCCCTTTTGGGAAATTATTTGTATGATTAGAATCAATCATTATCGTTCTCCACTTCACATGGGAATTCCAGTTCGAATACCGTTCCTTGACCTTTGGAACTTGTACAGTTTATAGTTCCTCCAAGCGTCTGAGTTATCAGATTGTAAACAATATGCATTCCAAGTCCGCTTCCTCCCTGACCCCTTTTTGTTGTAAAGAACGGATCAAAAATCTTATGTATATTTTCTTCCGGAATACCATTCCCGTTGTCTTTGTAGACCAGTGAAACTAAACCGTTGTTATTTGTTGCTTCAATAATAATCTCACCCTCTTCAATGCCGTCAAAGCCATGCTTCAGAGAGTTTATGATAAAGTTGGTCATAACCTGTGAAAATGCCCCTGGATAACTATTTACGGCAAAGTCTTTTTCGATATTGACAATTGTTTTATGTTTTGTATTTTTGAATTTCGGGTGGAGACTTACCAGTATCTCATTTATATATTCACCAATTTTGAATTTCCGTTTTTCTTCGCTCGACTGGTCAACAGCAACTTGTTTGAAACTTTGAATCAAGTCTGCGGCACGGTTCATATTTGACAATATCATTTTAGAGCTTTCGAGAGCCAGCTGTATATATTTTTCAAAACTGCTTCGGGACATTTTGCCTGAATTGTAGACTTCGGAGAACTTTTTAGTTTTTTCTTCCAAATGTGATGCGGCAGTAACTCCTATTCCGACCGGAGTATTTATTTCGTGGGCAACTCCCGCAACGAGCCCACCCAGCGCCGCCATTTTCTCAGATTCTACCAGCTGATTTTGAGCAAGCTTTAACCTGTCGAGTGATTCCTGAAGCTCATTTGTTCTCTCTTTGACCTTCTCTTCAAGTTGCTCATTCAGTTCGCGCAGTTCTTTTGTCCGTTCTACGACTTTTTCTTCCAGATGGATTTGGTATTTTTTGTTCTCTTTGAGAAGTTGGGCTCGTTCAAGAGCTTTATTGACGGTGTGCTCCAGTTCTGCCATATCGACAACTGGTTTTGTAATATAGTCCCATGCTCCTTCTCTTATTGCATGGATTGAATCTTCGATCATTCCCGCCCCGGAAATAACGACTGTTGGAGTTAGTGGAGATTCTGCTTTGACTGTTTTTACTACTTCAAAACCATCTGTTCCAGGCATGTTGAGATCGGTCAAAATAATATCGGGATTATGTTCTCTGAACATCTCAATCCCTTTTTCTCCACCATCAGCCTCTATAACTTCAAAGTCACAGTCTTCGAAAAATGCGGCGATACTTTCCCTGATGATGTCTTCGTCATCAATAGTCAGAAGTTTGAGTCCAGACCACATGAAGCTCTCCTGAATTAGGTTTCCCATGTGCAAACTTTCGTTCACATAAGGTATTTAAAACACATAATCACGAGTCTCATTATATTATGTCTTGGCTAATGATGGCAATAGCTTTTGACTAATATATCTGTTTTGTTGGCTGTTGGAGAAGGTTGTGCCTTGCTTTTTTGCAGTCACATATTTGGGATTATTTTGTCAATTGTTCCATAGCTTTTTCGGCAGCTAGACTCTCAGCTGTTTTTCTCTTATGTGCAGTGCCCGTAGCCAGTTGTTTTGAATTAACATAAACAGCAATTGTGTAGGATGGTTGGTGGTCCGGGCCTGATGTCTCAAGGAGTTCATAAACAGGAGCTGTACTAAATTTTTTCTGAGTAAACTCCTGAAGTGCTCCCTTAGGATTTAGGGTAACCAATAATTCTGAGGGATTAGGGTACTTTTTCTCAATGAGAGGAAGTATAAAGTTTTTGACCGGCTCCAGGCCGGCATCCAGATAGTATGCGCCTATTACAGCTTCAAATAAGTCGCACAGCGATGAATTCCTGTTATTACCTTCTACTTCGAGCTCTCCTTTTCCCATTCTCAGGAAATCACCGAAGTTCAAGTCCCGCGCAAGATCGGCGAGAGTTCCCTGTTTAACCAGTGCAGAACGCATCTTTGTCAACTGCCCTTCCGGATTGTCTTTATACCTGTTAAATAGATATTCCGTCAGAATTATTTCGATCACAGCATCTCCGAGAAATTCCAGACGTTGATTATCGTATGTCAGATTTCGCTCGACAGCGTACGAACGGTGAGTCAAAGCTTCTTTAAGCAGGTCTTTGTCTTTAAAGTCATAGCCTAAAGTGTATTTGAATTTTGAAATATCTTTCATACGGTTTCGGAGATCCTTTGTTAGTTGAATATTGCTGTAACGTAGCATGAAATATTAAAACTGGAAATGTATTGGCTCATGCTTATTCGATATGCTCACTACTTTATGTTTTGTCATGTTACATGAACTAAATTTCGTGATTTAATTGACATGTATTGTTTCAAGGTTAATTTTAGACATTACTTGAATGGGGTTCGTTATCTCACTTTTCGTAGATGTGATCAATTATAAAGAGAGCTTTGGTAAAAAATGAGTGATATAAATATTCTTTTAGAGAAAAACAAAGCGTGGGCTTCAAAAGTGAAGGCGGAGCAGCCTGAATTTTTTGAGTATTTATCAGCAGGACAAAGTCCCGAGTATCTTTGGATCGGTTGTGCAGACAGTCGGGTTCCAGCAAATGAAATTATCGGAGCTATTTCTGGCGATATTTTTGTTCATCGGAATATAGCTAATATGGTTATTCATACAGATATCAACTGCCTGTCTGTTATTCAGTATGCTGTTGATATTTTGAAAGTTAAGCATATCATTGTATGCGGGCATTACGATTGCGGAGGTGTTAAGGCTTCGATGACTGATGAGGAATATGGCCTGATTGACAATTGGCTTGGTCATATTAAAGATGTTTATCGCCTGCATCAGGAGAAAATAGATGCTCTTGAAACTGAAAAAGAAAAACAAGATCTGTTATGTGAAGTAAATGTTTTGGAACAGGTAAAGAATGTCTGTAATTCCTCAATTTTAAGAAAAGCTTGGGAGAGAGGACAGGATATAAAAGTTCATGGCTTTATTTACGATGTGAGTGACGGAGTTTTGAAAGATTTAAATGTCTCAGTCGACTAATTTTGGTTGAAAAGCCGTGTTGTGATTATGGAAATTATTCACGGCTCGTCAGAATCCTGCGACTCTCTGGTAATAGGGCTCTTTGTACATTGCCGTCTAATTGTTTTATAATGTAATAGAGCTAAGGTGTTCGCCGTGGTTTAATTGGAGGTCAAGGTTTATATGGCAAAAGAGAAAATAGATTTTGATAAGCTTGATAAAAAAGATATTTTAGAAATTATCAAGTCTATGTCTGACCTTCCATGCCCGAGTGAAAGTGTAAAAAATATAATCGAACTGTTCCGCGATGAGAATGTTAATGTATATCACATTGTTGAAGAGATTGAGAAAGATCAAAGTCTTGCCGCTAAAGTTTTAAAACTTATCAATTCCGGTTATTACTCTTTGAGGAATACCGTTGATTCCATTGAAAGAGCTGTTGCTCTTCTCGGTATTTTAAATGTGAAACAATTGGTGTATTCTGCATCTGTTTCGGATTTCTTCTCCGCAGATGAAGAATCAGAATGGCGTCATTCATATTCATGTTTCGTGCTCATGGGAAATCTAATCAGAGAAGAAAAACTTCCGGTCAATTCCAATTTACCTCTTACAATGCTGATGCACGACCTTGGACAAATTCCTTTGCGGAGACTTGACCGGAAGCTGTATGAGAAGATTCCTGAGATTTGTATCAGCAACAATGTCGATATATGCACTGCTGAAAGAATGTTGTTTAAGGTCGATCATTGTGATGTCGGTGCTTTTTTGATGAGTGAATGGGAGATGTCAGACAGTATAATTGATCCTATACAAAATCATCATACATACGATTCTCCCACAGAAACTTTTCCTGTGGAAACAGCTCTTCTACAATTTGTTGATTGGGTTGATACGTCTGCCCGAGAAACCTTGGGCGGTTCTCTACCATCGGAAGAGATTTTGGAGTCTACTGGACTTGATCGGTTGGATGTGGACTTCTGGATTCGTTATCAGAAAGACCTGATCGAATTACTTGACGATGAGGAGTTCTGCTAAGTGCCACAATCTGTTTTATTAAAAAAGAGCTTCTACTTTTCTGAGGTGTTTCGTGGAGAATGAAGTTCAAATAACATTTTCTGCTGGGACTTTATTGATTAAAGGTCCGGAAGAGCTTGTCGATAATGTTTCATCGTATGTGAAATTTGACAGCAGGGTCAATTGCTATAGAGCGGAAGCGTATCACTATGCTCCGATCGTTCTTACTTTGCATCGAGGTAAAATTCCCTACCGCGATTACGCTAAAGATTTTATGCCCCTCGATCTCAGACTCAATACCGAGCTCGTCCCACGTAAGCACCAGGCTTTGGCATTTGAGGCGTGGAAAAACAGTGGTGGACGTGGAGTTGTCGTTATGCCGACGGGATCCGGTAAGTCATTTCTTGCCATGATGGCTATGTCTCATATTAAAAGACCCACTCTGATTGTTGTCCCAACAATTGACCTTATTCATCAATGGGCTGGTCAGTTGAGTAAATTTTTCGGTCGAAAAATAGGAACTCTCGGCGGAGGGAGTCGCGAAGTGATGGATATAACGGTTTCAACTTATGATTCAGCCGTTATCCACATGGAATTTATAGGGAACAAATTTGGGCTTATCATTTACGATGAATGTCACCATTTACCTAGCGAAATGAACAAACTTGCTGCTTCTATGTGTATTGCCCCATACAGGCTTGGATTATCTGCGACCCCGGAACGTGATGACGGTGGTGAGCAGGAACTTTTTCGCCTGGTAGGGAATCTGGCATACCGAATCCATATTGATGAATTGGAGGGACATGTTTTGGCACCTTATGACACAAGGCAGGTCGTTCTTCAGCTTTATCCAGACGAGGCCGAAGAATATGCTGTTAACAGGAAAATATATACTGACTTCTTGCGGGCAAACGGGATTACTTTCAGTAGTGGTAAAAATGACTGGAGCAAATTTATCATTTATTGTGCGAAGAAGCCGAATGGCCGTGCCGTATTGTCTGCATATTATCGACAGAAACAGATTGCTCAAAGCGGGCGCAGTAAATTTGATAAAGTATGGTCTCTGATAAGGCAGCATGCGAACGGGCGGATAATTATTTTTACAGCGGATAATGATACAGCTTACGAGCTTGGTCGAACATTTTTTCTACCTGTTTTGACCCATAAAACGAAAGGCTCCGAGCGGAAAGAGTTTTTGGATAAATTCAGAAGTGGGGAGTATTCTATTCTCGTTACCAGCAAAGTATTGAATGAAGGTGTGGATGTGCCTGAAGCAAGTGTGGGGATTATCGTTTCCGGCAGTGGTAGTATTCGCGAGCATGTTCAACGGCTCGGGCGGATTCTTAGAGCAAAAGATGGCAAGCAGGCGGTGCTGTATGAACTACTTAGTGACGGGACTTCAGAAATGAATGTGAGTAAACGAAGAAGAAATCACAGGGCTTACAATAGGCCGTATTCGGGGTGGAAACGCTACAATAAATAATACCGCTGTAACAGCTGCAAAGTGGATTTATCTATTGTTTTATTAACTCTTATAAAAAAATCATTTATAGGACGCGTGTTAATATTTCAATGGTGCTACTATGCCTGATGTAATCAAAATGATTGCTTTATCTTTTGTCCGAAGACCTGTTCTTGTAGCATTTTACCTAT
>JAUVCU010000175.1 GCA_030590715.1 Lentisphaeria bacterium | reverse complement strand
GGTGATGTTTATAAATTTGAGATCCGCGCACAAAACGGCGATGTGTTCTGTAAACTTGACCCATATGCATTGAAGACTGAGAAGCGACCTAATAATGCGGCAATCGTTGCAAAAGGTACTGATTTTGACTGGTCGGACAATAAATGGATAGAAAAACGCGAAAAGACAAACTGGCTTGAAGAGCCTATGAATATTTATGAAGTTCATTTAGCTTCATGGCAGGGACCTGGACTTCGCCCAATCGATCAGGATGATGAGAACGCTTTTCATAACTACCGTGAAATAGCTCACGCTTTGGCTGATTATGTTATCGATATGGGGTTTACTCACCTCGAGCTTATGCCGGTGACAGAGCATCCACTTGATATTTCATGGGGATATCAAGTTTCCGCTTACTATGCTCCAAGTGCACGCTACGGAACTCCTGAAGACTTCGCTTATTTTGTAAATCACATGCATGAACGTGGAATCGGGGTTCTTATGGACTGGGTTCCGGCTCATTTCCCTAAAGATGCATTTGCTCTTGGACGTTTTGACGGTACAGCTCTTTATGAGCATGCTGACCCAAAACAGGGTGAACATCGTGACTGGGGTACATATATTTTCAACTATGGCCGTAGTGAAGTTCGAAACTTCCTTATGGGAAATGCGCTTTACTGGATCGATAAATTCCATATTGACGGATTACGTGTAGATGCTGTGGCTTCTATGCTTTACCTTGATTACTCCAAGGAAGATGGTGACTGGATTCCTAATGAATACGGTGGAAATGAAAACCTTGATGCTATCAGCTTTATGCGCCGCCTGAATGAAGTTTCTCACGAATTGTTCCCAGGTAGCCTGATGATTGCCGAAGAGTCTACAGCGTGGCCGGGCGTTTCGCGTCCTTCTTATCTTGGTGGACTTGGATACACGTGTAAATGGAATATGGGATGGATGCACGATACTCTTGAGTATTTCCAGAACGATCCTATTTACCGTAGCTACAATCATGGTACACTTACATTTGCACTTCTTTACGCTCATTCAGAAAACTTTATCCTACCGTTCAGTCATGACGAAGTAGTTCATGGTAAAGGATCTATGCTGAATAAGATGCCTGGTGATTACTGGCAGAAGTTTGCAAACCTGCGTGCTCTTTATGCTTATATGCTTACTCACCCTGGTAAAAGCCTTCTATTCATGGGAGCTGAAATCGGTTCGTGGACAGAGTGGAACTGTCTGAAAGGTATGGACTGGAATCTTCTTGACTTTGAAGCTCACCAGAAACTTAACCTGCTTTTCAAAGATATGAATCATTACTACAAAGCTACTCCTAGCTTGTGGGAAGATGATTTCAGTCCTTGCGGTTTCCAGTGGGTTAACGGTGGTGATTATGAGCAATCTGTTGTATCATTTATCCGATGGGATAAAAACAGGGAAAACCCTGTTCTTGTCGTGTTGAACTTGACACCTGAAGTTCGCCATAACTACTGTGTTGGTGTTCCGAAGGCGGGTGTTTGGAAAGAGGATATTAACACGGATAATGAAAGATATTTTGGTTCGAATGTTCTGAATGGTGACGAGCTTTATGCTCGTGAAGGTGATCATCATGGTCAGCCTTACTTCCTTGAACTTGAACTTGCTCCACTGTCCGGGATGATTTTCTCTTTGAAATAAAGGAGAATTAAATGTTTACTTTCGGGAAGAACAAGCAGCTTTTTTCTAAACTCGATGACTATATAAAAGTTACCGAGGATACTTTAAAGCTGTTTGCGGAAGCATTGGTGTATTTGCTTGAAAATGATCTTGATGAGCATTTTGCAGTTATGGCAGAAAAGGTCTCGAGTATGGAGTCGGTCGCAGATGATCTGCGGCGTCAGATCGAACTCGAGATGTATCAGAAGTCACTATTGCCCGAAACCCGAAAGGATCTCTTGATGATAATCGAGAGTCTGGACAGAATACCTACTAGAGCAGAAACTATTTTGAATATGTTTCTGACACAAAAAACAGTAATGCTCGATTGTATTCGTAAGAAGATGATTGAGCTTCTGAAACTCTCCATAGAAACTTATAATCATACTATTGAAGCGGTAAATGACTGCTTTGGTAAAATGAAAGAAGTCAATAGATTGAACCGCCTGGTCGACAGCAATGAGAGCATTGGTGATGACCTTGAACGGGATATGATCTCCACTATTTTCGCTGCAGACATTGAGACTGCAGAAAAGATCCTCCAAAAAGAAATTGTCCTCCAGCTTGGATCGATTTGCGATATGTGTGAGACAACGCTGGATCTTGTTGTGATATGTACTGTTAAAAGAGGTGTGTAGGTGGTTCTTCTTTAGGATAATTGTTTTTACCACAGAGTCACAGAGTTTTTTATTATGAGGTTGGTTTGAAAGATCAGGATCCATTTACCCATAAGATCATTGGTGCTGTTATTGAAGTACACCGTGCTTTGGGGCCTGGCTTGCTCGAGTCGAGCTATCAGCACTGTTTGGCTCATGAATTAGCGTTGATGGAAATTCCATTTACTATGGAATCTCATATTCCCGTTCATTATAAAGGAGTTGATTTAGATTGTGGTTATCGTGCAGATATGATTGTTGATGATCGTGTAATTCTTGAATTGAAGGCTGTGGATAAAGTTATTGGCATTCATAGGGCTCAAGTGTTGACATATATGAAGTTGTCAGGGATTGAGACTGGTTTGTTAATTAACTTTAATGTTGAACTTGTTAAGGACGCTATAGAAAGGTTTAAAATATAATAATCTCTGTGGCTCTGTGGTGAGTTGAATCGAAAGGTGGTGCTATGTTTTTAAGTTTGTTTCAGTATGTTGGTGGTGCTTTTCTTGGTTGGGGCTTGGGTGCAAACGATTCGGCAAACGTTTTCGGTACTGCAGTCAGCTCTCGGATGGTCAGTTATAGACTGGCCGTCGTTCTCACCTCAATTTTTGTCGTGATCGGTGCGCTTGTTCAAGGAGAGGCTGGTATCAGAACCCTGAGTGAAGAACTCCGGAATAAACAGGTTAAAACTCAAACACAGACTCTTGAAAGTCCAGATGAAGCAAAACATTTAGAAATGAAGGCGAAGCAGGTTGCTATGGTTGCTTCTTTTGCCGCAGCTCTTACTGTTGCTATTATGACTATTATAAAGATTCCTGTTTCTACTTCTCAGGCGGTTGTCGGCGCGATCATTGGTGTTGGTCTTGTTCAACAGAATGTAAATCTTGGTGGGTTGGGAAAGGTTTTGGCATGTTGGATCGGAACGCCTATTGGTGCCGGGTTATTTACTTTTATTTTCTATTATTTATTTCGATCCATTTTGCGAAAATGGAATCCTCCACTTTTTGTTTATGATCCCGTAATGTCTCTGTTGTTGATCGTCTGCGGGTGTTACGGGGCCTATGCGTTGGGGGCAAACAATGTCGCCAATGTATCCGCAATTTTTGTGGGGGACGGTATGATGACTGTAAGGCAGGCTGCTATCTTCGGTTCGATTACAATTGTGATCGGAGCTGTGACATACAGTAAGCCAGTGATGATGACTATAGGGAAGGGGATAATAAAGCTTGATTCGTTTACTGCATTTGTTTGTGTTTTGGCACATGCTGTGACTGTTCACTGTTATGCAATTGTAGGTGTGCCGGTATCTACTTCTCAGGCAATTGTCGGTGCTGTTCTGGGTATAGGACTAATTAAAGGCATGCATGTTATTAATTACAAAATGCTGTTCAACGTTTCGATGGGGTGGTTGGCAACACCATTCATTTCTGCTGTTTTTAGCGCAACAGGGTATTTTATCGCGAATCTTCGTTACATTCCACTTTAATCTTCAATAGAAAAAGCCCGACTGAATTAAGTTCAGCCGGGCTTTGAACGTTTGTAAAAACTAGACTTTCATCAGCCAGTTGTGAGTGTCTTCAAACTCACCGTATTGGATCGCTGTCATACGCTCGTAAAGTTTTCTGCTTACAGGTCCGCATTCTTCGCCGTAATTGTAGACTTTGTCGCCATATGTAATTGAACTGATTGGAGTAAGAACAACCGCTGTTCCACATGCTCCAACTTCAACAAAGTCTGAAAGCTCACTTTTGTGAACAGGACGTTTTTCAACTGTCAGCCCAATGTCTTCCGCAATCTGCTGAAGTGAAAGGTTTGTAATGCTTTGAAGAATCGAAGGAGAGTCCGGCGTTACGAACTTACCGTCTTTTGTAATTCCAAAGAAGTTACTTGTTCCAAATTCTTCTACGTACTCATGGTTTTTCGCATCGAAGTAAAGAGCAATCGGAAAGCCTTTCTCTTTTGCTTTTTTTGCCGGAGTAAGGCTGGCTGCGTAATTCCCTGCAACTTTATATGAACCAGTTCCCTGTGGGGCAGCTCTGTCGTAATCTTCAACGACAATCGCATCAACGGGCTTGATTCCGCCTTTATAGTATTCTCCAACCGGCATAACCATAATCATGAATTCGTATTGATCACTTGGAGAAACCCCGATTTGAGCTCCTGTCCCGATAAGAAGAGGACGGATGTACATTGATCCGCGAGTCCCGTATGGAGGAACAAACTCTTTATTGTCGTTGATTACTTTCTCGATAGCTTCAAGAAAAAGATTTTCAGGAATCTCAGGTCCAAGAATGTAGTCGGATGTACGGTTCATTCTAGAAGCGTTCATTTCCGGTCTGAAAACGCGGAC
>JAUVCU010000285.1 GCA_030590715.1 Lentisphaeria bacterium | reverse complement strand
ATCTCTCTCTCTCTCATTACAGGAGCCCAACGCTAGTTGGGCTTTTGTACTTATTGGAAGAAAATATTAAAGTATTACCCGTTGTGTGAAACACAAATTCAAGTCGCAAATTATCAAAAACACCATAAATAATGTCATCTCGATTAAGTTCGTCGGTTGACGGACGACATCTTTGTAATAATTTGATTAAGCATAAAACCAAGCTCCGTAGGAGCGAAAGCTTTGCAATAGCTCAGTTTAAATCGTGTCGCTCCTATGGAGCTGATTATATTTACAACTCTATTTTCTACAAAGATGCCGCTCCCATGGAGCTCATTTTGTTTTTGCTCTTTTTAACTGATTGACGACATTATAAAATGAACTTGAACGACAGTTATATTTGCCTGTTTGATGTGATAAAAATGTGTACTATTCGGGATCTAAAAAGAGGAAGGATCCGGATGGTAGGAGACAATCAAATAAGGAGACTGAGGCGAATGTTACAACAGGGAAAGACATTACAACAAAGTGCGGATGCTGTAGGAATAGCAGTAAATACTGCCAGGAAATATAAGAATAGCAACACACTTCCCAGCAAGTTAAAAAAGGTGCATAGCTGGAAAACGCACACGGATAAATTTTCTGAAGACTGGGAGCAGCTCAAAGAAATGTTGACGGTCAATCCGGGTTTGGAAGCAAAGACCATCATGGACTGGTTGATCCGCGAAAAGTCGAATATTTATCAGGAGAGTCATTTGCGTACTCTTCAAAGGCGAATCAAAGTATGGCGAGCCACAGAAGGTCCGGAGAAAACAATCTATTTTCCACAGAAGCATTATCCCGGAGATTTGAGTGAATCAGATTTTACCCACATGGATAAATTAGGGATAAGCATAAACGGGTTACCTTTTAAGCATCTGTTTTATCATTTT
The DNA here is from genome assembly GCA_030590715.1 of Lentisphaeria bacterium. GTDB lineage: Bacteria > Verrucomicrobiota > Lentisphaeria > Victivallales > JAUVCU01 > JAUVCU01. Next base: position 2,431 of record JAUVCU010000285.1, on the reverse strand, counting down.
GTATTAACATACAGTAACTGGGAATCGGTGACTTTGTGTTACTCGGAAAGTTTTGAAAGCCTGTCAGAAGGTTTTCAAAATGCATTATGGGAGTTAGGTGGTATCCCCAAAAGGCATCGAACAGACAATCTGAGTGCTGCCGTTGTTCCACCGGCAAAACGGGGCAGGTTTACCGATCGTTACCAGGGATTATTAGATTATTACCATATCCATGGCGAAAATATAAACTCAGGTTTCCCGAATGAAAATGGGGATGTAGAACAAAGCAACAATCGATTTAAAAAAGCCGTTGACCAGTCGCTGATGCTTCGTGGGAATCGTGATTTTGATAGCATTGAAAGTTATCTTCAGTTTATAGATGCTGTCGCAGCTCAGCGAAATAGTGGGTGCAGGGTAAAATTTTCAGAGGAAATCAAAGAGCTTCGTCCGCTTCCATCCCGCCGTCAGGATAGCTGGCGTGTGTTGGATGTGTCTGTCGGTAAATCGTCCACCATACGGGTATTGCACAATGTCTATTCTGTTCCCAGTCGACTGATAGGTGAAAAGATTCGTGTTATTGTCAAATCATCTACGGTTGAGCTGTATTATGCACAACGGCATATTGAGAGCTATCCGCGCATAAAGGGTGAAGACAAACAGCATATTGATTATAGACATCTTGTTGCTAATTTACTTCGTAAACCAAGAGCCTTTATGAATTACCGTTATCGGGAAGAACTTTATCCCAATAGCTTCTTCCGGCTGGCTTGGGAGGCTCTGCAGGCCAATTATCCCGGTACCTGCGTTAAAACATATCTCGGTATCCTTCATCGAGCTGCGATGAACTCTGAAGAAAAAGTAACAGATGTCCTCAGAGTCCTGCTGCGGCATCATATAGACTTTAGTCTTGAAAATATTGATCGCTATTTAGAAAAACCGCCGGTACCTGAACAACTCCCTGAGGCAAAGGTTGAGGAGGTAGATCTGACTGCCTACGATAACTTGGTGAAATTATGAATCAGGCAGTAGATCAATTATTAAAAACACTGCACTTACCTGGAATCAGAGCCAGCTATGAGCAGATTGGTCAGCAAGCAATTACAAATCATAGCAGTTACGATGATTATCTCATGAATCTTCTGGAAGAAGAAACACACATACGCCAGCAAAACAGAATAACGCGCTATCTGAAAGAATCAAGATTACCTTATGAAAAAACTATCGATGTTTTTGATCGGAGTAGGTTGGATCAAAAAACAGATCGACTGGTATCCGTTCTGGTAAAGGGTGCGTTTACAGATAAATATGAGAATATATTGGCCTTCGGAAATCCGGGAAGTGGTAAAACTCATTTGCTCTGTGCTATTGGGCATGAGCTAATCCTTCAAGGAAAACGAGTGATATTTTATCCTTCCGCTTTGCTGATACAGGAGCTCCTTCAAGTCAAAAGAGAATTGCTGCTTCCAAAATACCTTAAACGTTTAGATAAGTTTGATGCCATTATCATTGATGATATTGGCTATGTTCAACAGGATAAATATGAAATGGAAGTACTTTTTACTTTACTGGCTGATAAATATGAAAAAACCAGTATCATGATAAGTAGTAATTTGCCCTTCTCGGGTTGGGAAAAAATCTTTAAAGATCCAATGATTACAGCTGCTGCCATAGACAGATTGGTTCATCACTGTGTGATTTTAGAAATGAATATGAAAAGTTATCGACTTGAAAACGCTACTAAAAATCAAGAAAAAAGGGTGTGATTACCCATGAGGCAACACGCAAAAATAACTGTCGTCAACAGTAAATTATACTTGACGTTGATCATTTTAACTACAAAAATACCGCTACTATGGAGCTAAATTATTAGAATCCATTGCATAAGCTGACAATATCTGATTGAAGTCCTAGGGGAAGAATGCATTTGCAGCACATCTGTGAAAATATTTGAATTCAGTCCGTCAACTGACGGACGCATGGAGAGATCTCAAAATAATCAAATTAAGTTAAAGATTGTTCTTTTCTTTAATTTCCGTAAAATAATTTGTGATTTCTCCCATCCTGCGCTCTATACAGAGCTTACATTTTCGCTACCAACTTCTCCGCCAGCTGGCGGATTCCAACCTACGCCCCGAAGTATCGTGGCTACGGCATGGCGCAGCGCTGGTCAAGAAAGCTTCGATGCACAGGTCGGCTGGCACGGTACTCGGCCTGATGGGTGCCGTGCCGGGCATAGCTCTTAAGGAGCGAAGACTGGTAGCTCCGAATAATCGGGGCGAAGTCTGTTCGAAATGACAGTATATTTATTCATTCCCAACAAAAAAACCCGCCATAAAGACGGGTTTTTGAGATTCTATAAGAAGTTTGTCTAGTTGACAGCTTCTTTGAGTTTTTTAGCAGCTTTGAATTTTACATTCTTTGAAGCTTTGATCTTAATTTTTTCGCCAGTTTT
>JAUVCU010000193.1 GCA_030590715.1 Lentisphaeria bacterium | reverse complement strand
AGCGAGGCGTGCATGGGGCGGTAGCCTCTGGGCTGTTCCGTATAAAGACCCGTAATATCGTCCTTGAACTCTTTTCTTTTCTCGGATTCAGGGCGCTTCTTGCTGCTATAGTAATACGTCGATACCGGCAGATTGACGAGCTCAAGCTGACGGTTGATGGAGAGATTTTTGCGCTTTGGATTGATCATCAGTCGCCTCTCAACGACTGAAAATCGTTGTACTTTTTTGCGAGAAAGTCCCTCTCAATTTTAAGCTGACCGATCTCGCGCAGCAGGTAGTCCGGGTTATTTGACGGCTGCACCTTTTTGGGCCCGCGCTTCTTATCGAATAACTGCTTGCCGTTTTTGAGCAGATCGCTCTTCCAGTTACTGATCTGGGAGACGCTGACTTCGTGGGTTGAGGCCAGCTCTGCTGCCGTCTTTTCGCCCATGACGGCCTCGAGTGCAACCTTGAATTTAAATGTGCTGCTGAATGTTTTACGCATCGTAATGTCCTCGTTTTGTTGTTTGGTTACTCACCATTATACGAGAAAACTTCATTCTTTAAATTTTCTTAAATAGCACTCCAGAAAAAGCGGCGCATTATAATGACTCAAAAAACGGGGGATTCGAGATCCGGGCAGAGGGGCAAATTCGCTTCAATGTGCGGCTGCCCAAAAAGTTTGATGGGGTCACCTTCGACAGCGGCATAACGAACAAACTTGATTGCCATTCGCCACTTTCTGCATGCAGTAACTTCGTTACCAGAGCACAAACGTGCCCACTATTATTTCCTTTATACGATTCTCCACTATCATAATAAACCGGGTATTGTGTCACCCACGGCTACGCCTTCAAATGCTATACGCTACGCTTTAGCCGACGGGGACTTACTATTTATCTCCCGTTATCAATCAAAGCCCACGACAGGCTTCGATCACCGATTTCAATGTCGCATATTATCCAGCTGTAAGCGAAGCTTACTATTCTATATACTTATTAGTGCCGCCTTACGGACGGCCTAAAGATTTGGAAAGGTTGCTTATAGTAAATGAATTCTTAAGAGTAGGAGTTCATATGTTTGTGAAAAATATGGAAGTGACACTCGTTACCATCACCAAAGTCAAATTGCTTTAGTTCTAAAGCATTAATACTGTCAGGAAAATTCACAATCATTTCTACCGCAAGCGGTAGAAATCTATTTGTTTTATTCGTTAATTTGAGTTCAAACTAATTAATCAAAACCAAAGTTTTAACCCGTTAAAAGTATAAATTCTTTGTTATTAGGTATTGCTTTCAGTTATATTTGCAAAGTTTCGGACGTCGATTTTGCCGGAGACGGAGATCTGAGTTGAGCCGCGTTCCAGCATCAATTCAATTGCCGCCAAACAGATTCCTCAAGAGAACTAATACGCAAGATCGGGTAATATCGGTTCTCAGATCTTGTAACGAAGGAGTTTTCGTGTATCATGGTGGTCGTTCATATAGGTTGTCTTCCGATTTGATACCTGCTGTGACGCGAATTATCGAACAAAATACACTTAAATAAAAAAGATTATCTAAGATCGGTCACTTGTTATAGAGTGGTAGGTATGATTTTAGGAAAACTTTATGTCATTTGAAAAATTAGGATTACGCCCCGAAATATTAACTGGAATCAAATTTAAGGGCTATGTCGATCCGACACCAATTCAGGAACAAGCAATCCCCGTTATACTCGAAGGGAAAGACATTCTTGCCGGAGCTCAAACAGGAACAGGAAAAACAGCTGCTTTCACGCTACCGTTATTGCATATTTTAAGCAGTAATGGACAGCATCCCGGGCATCTTCCACGCGCACTAGTTCTAACACCAACACGTGAACTTGCCGCACAGGTCGGCGAAAGTGTTGATGATTACGGTAAAGGACTTAATCTGCGCTCTACCATTGTTTTTGGGGGAGTAAATATTAATCCGCAGAAAAAAAGTATTCGCAAGGGGACAGATATTGTAACCGGAACACCGGGACGGTTACTTGATCTTGCCGGACAAAAGGTGCTCGATCTATCACATATTGAGGTTTTGATTCTTGATGAAGCAGACCGCATGCTGGACATGGGATTTATTAACGATATTAAAAAAATCATTAACCTACTACCTAAGAAACGACAGACACTGTTTTTCTCGGCAACATACTCACAAGCTATAAAGAAACTTGCAGACACACTACTTAAAAAGCCGGAACTGATTGAAGTTGCCAGAGAAAACACCGCAGCAGAAACGGTTGAGCAGTCTCTTTATCGTGTTGCAAAAGCTCGAAAAAGAGAGCTTCTTTCGTTGCTTATAAAACAGGGAGACTGGAAACAGGTTCTTGTATTCACCCGCACCAAGCATGGAGCAAACCGCCTGGCAAAACAGTTGAATTCAGATGGTATCACTTCTGAGGCAATTCATGGTAATAAAAGTCAGACGGCACGAACCCGTGCTCTCGCTCAATTTAAAGCAGGAGAGGCACGTGTTCTTGTGGCAACGGATATTGCGGCTCGCGGGCTGGATATTGACCGCCTGCCGCATGTAATCAACTACGAATTGCCGCAGACTGCCGAAGACTACGTTCACCGAATCGGTCGTACAGGTCGTGCCGGTTGTTCAGGGGAAGCCATATCACTGGTTATGAATGAAGAGCGCGAAATGCTTCGTTCTATTGAGAAATTAATAAAACGCCAAATCCCGGTAAAACTTATGGATTCGTTTCCCGCTCAACCTGAATCTGATGAGCCTGAAGCAAACCCGAGAAATAGATCTAATCAGCGGGGACAAGGCGGGAACCGCAATAATAACCGAAATAAAACTGGTGGAAAAGCGCAGGGTAACCAGCGGACTAAGAGGTCTTCAAATGAGCAGAAAGATCGCCGTAATGACGATAGTTCAAAAACAGAGAAACCTCAGCGCCGTCGAAATAATAAAGATAGCAGCGAGCGCAGCGAAAAGCCACGACAACGTTACAACAGTCGCAAAAAGGCCAATCCTCAGAGTGAACAAAAAAAGGCAGAGACACCATCATCCTCTTCTGCTAAAGCGAAAAGTGGCGGGTGGAGAAAAAAAGTTTCATCATTACTTAAGCGCTCATAGTTTGCGGTCCGCTTCATAATTATACCGCAAGCGGGAGAGATCTATTTGTTTAATCGGTTGATTTAAGTTCAAGCTAATTATCGAAAAGCTAAGTCTTAACCAGTCAGAAGTATAAAAAGCGGCATGTGAATGTACTGACATGCCGCTTTATGCAAACATTATAAATTTGGGAGACAACTCCCAAACGGAATGGTTTACCATTCAGATTAAATAACCCGGCTATATTCAGACAAGAAGTGGCACGATTAGCAACAAAATGCCCGGCATAAGTTCACAAAAACAAGGACACCCTTTACAAACTACCAATAACTAGTTATATATATATAATTAAAACATCATTTCATCCCAACCTAACATAAGAGAAATCTAATGGCAAAACCTAATTATTCGTTCGAAAAAAGGCAGAAAGAAATTGCAAAAAAGAAGAAAAAAGAAGCAAAGCGATTAGCTAAAATAGCTAAAAAGGCTGGAGAGGTGCAAGCCCCATTAGCTGACAATGAAGAGGTGCAAGCTCCATTAGCTGATAATGAAGATACTACTATTGATAGTAATGACTAGTGTTGAGATTTAGAAAAACAGATAGCCCCAAAATTTAACAAATTATTCGACCTAATGGTCTATAAAACGCGCGCTCATTCTTCACTTGCTTATTATAGACCACAGGTCATTTCAATCGTTAGTCTGTAAAACCAACGTTTTCAAAGCGGTGCGGAGTTCTGCACTCCAAAGTTCAGCCCGGCTGCGGGAGACACTTTTAAAAGTGTCCTTCGGACACGCTGGGCTTTTTTGTGCCTGCTTGACTTAATCAATTGAGAGCTGAAGTTATCCGCATGGACTATTTCAAAATAAACGACGACCTGACGGCAACGATCAGAGACAACACACTGCAGATAAAATCAGTACAGCGGAGTTATCACACGGTGGAGAAAACACACTCAGAACTGCTGGAGCTACGTCAGCGCGTCCAATCTTCACAGGCTCAAACCATAAACATCGGCAACAACTGGTGGGGCAAGGTATCAATTCCACATGAGCATCTTCTTAAGATGTTGAACTGGGCAATTACCGAGCTGAATTAATATTTTGCGAACTATTTGCGTGACTCATATTTTTCTGATAAAAAGTTGCACCCTTTAGATGTGATGGCCTATAGGCAAAACTAGATTGAGCGCGGCTTTTACCCAAGCCGCGCTCTTTTTGTGTCTTCCGATGATCATTCAGTCACGGTAGGAATGCCGGTTTCCCAGCATCCCCCGTACAGATCCGTACGTGCGGAACTACCGCATACGGCTCCTGCCTCAAGTATTAACGCATAATCGCTGGTCGGGGTAAGGGTGT
>JAUVCU010000127.1 GCA_030590715.1 Lentisphaeria bacterium | reverse complement strand
CTGTCCTAGCGGCAAATTTAACATTCTGTCCTGCCACAGTGAGAAGGATATAAAGCTTGCAAAGGATGCTGGATTCAGTGCGGCAACGCTATCTCCTGTTTACTACACTCTGTCACATCCGGAGCAGACCAAGGTCTTGGGGATTGACGAGTTTTCACGAATATGTATCGAAAATTCGTTTCCCGTTTTTGCTTTGGGTGGTGTGAATTTAGACATGATGGCGCAGTTCTCTAAAATTGAAAACTGCGCCGGCATTGCTGTGATTCGGGGATGGTTTGGTAAATAAAAGCCCTAAAGTCGTTAAGGGAGCAATCCGTCGGTTTGCACCTTGAATAGATCGAAATATTTACCCTGGCTTTTTAAGAGTTCTCCATGATTACCGCTTTCAACAACTCTACCATTCTCAAGGTAAAAAATTCTGTCCGATTCTACAACCGTACTCAACCTATGGGCGATTGTAATACTCGTTCTGTTCTTAAGCATTGTGTTCATAGCCTGCTTAATCTGATATTCACTAACGCTGTCCAGGCTTGATGTAGCTTCGTCCATAATTATTATTGACGGATCTTTTAGAAGGACGCGGGCAATCGCCAGACGCTGACGCTGACCGCCGGAAAGTTTAAGTCCTTTAACTCCAACAACGGTATCTAAGCCAAGTGGTAGTCCTTTTACAAACTCATCAGCATCGGACATCTCCAGTGCCGCCCAGATTTGTTCTTCATCAATATTTTTGTTTTCCAGAACTATATTTTCTTTAATCGTCGCGTCAAACATAGGGTTATCCTGGAACACCACTCCAATATTTTTTCTTAATGACTTCCGGTTCAATTTATTAATTGAAATTCCGTCTATAACCAACTCTCCACCTGTTATTTTATAGAAGCCGAGGAGCAGATTTATCAGCGTTGTTTTGCCGGCTCCTGAAACTCCTACAATTGCGATACGTTCTCCTTTCTCGACTTTTTCCGTTAGGCCATGAAGTACCTTTGTCCCGGAAGGGTATTGGAATTCTACATTTTTGAATTCAATCTCACCTCTTGCATCCGTCAGTTCGTTTCCTTCTTCATATTCCGATTCAATGTCGATTACTTCCTGGATTCGTTCTGGACCAACCATTTCAGATTTGATTCTAAGGATGTATAGGGAAAACTGTGCCAGTGGTGTTCTGAGCAGTTGTTCAAAGGCGATAAATGCCATAAAGTCTCCCACGGATAGCGGCTCCTGTCCAAAAGCAAAAAGCTGGTTGTCGATCATCATGCTGCCGACCACAACCATTACCAGCCATGGCATCATAACCAGCAGTTCAATTACGTTCTGCATAAAGAATCGTTTCGTCGCATGCTCTACAGATGTATCGGTGTATTCCCTTATTGTCTTATGGATGTGTCCACGGTAAACATCTTCTTTGTTGAAGCATCTTATTACCCGGATATTGTCCAAAACCTCTGAAACTTTTTTCTGAAGTTTCTCCCTTTTCTTAAGTACGACTTTTTCGAGCTGTTTTAATTTTTCAGCCAGACTTCGTGTAAGGTAAATTGAAACTGGAGCAACCAGCATTATCAGAACTGTCGCCGGTACACTGATAAGACACATTATCGTTATCATTACCAGAATCATGAAAAATGGACGAAGTACAAAACGGAATGTGTCGTAGATCATCATTTCAAGCTTGTTAACATCACTGGAAATTCTTCCGACATATGTTCCGATCTCACCGCTCACAAATTGCGAGTAGGGGGCGTTAATCATTGATTTTACCATTTCCATTCGGAGACGATCTGCAATTCCCGCCATAATCTGACGGACCACATAATTCTGGAGGACCTGAAATGCAGATGCAGTACCACGGGCAAAAAATGCCAATAATCCTATTAGGATTACATTTTTAACGTCCTTCGCGGGTATCGCAATATCTATCACCAGTTTATTCATCAGTGGCAGGGGCAGATTGACTATTGCCATAAGTATCATCAGAACAACAGAATGAATGGTGAACGTTTTAAAGCGGAAAAGCTGCTTCAAAATATACACGACCGGGTTTAGTTCTTTTTTAGGCATGTGCACTTTCCTCCTCAATAGCAGAATTCCAGTCTACAAATCCATGGACCTGAGCATCGTAAAGCTTTTTGTATATTCCTCCTTCTGTTAGAAGCTGTTCATGGGTCCCCTTCTGAAGTATTTTACCTTTGTCAATAACGATGATCTTGTCTGCATGAGTTATCGTAGACAGTCGATGGGCAATAATCAGACTAGTCCTGTCTTTAAACAGTTCGTTGAGCGCTTTCTGAATATGGACCTCAGAAAATGAATCAAGTGCGCTGGTCGCCTCATCCAGTAATAACAGTGGAGAGTTTTTGACGATAACCCTTGCAAGGGATAAGCGCTGCCTTTGCCCGCCCGACAGTTTTACTCCATTTTCTCCGACCATTGTATCTAGTCCGTTAGTCAGGTTTTGAACAAACTCTTTTGCATGGGCCATTTCCAGAACCTCCCATAAGTCATCATCGGTGATCGAATCGGAATCATCGGTACTGGAACCAATGAGCAGGTTGTTTCTGATCGAGTCATTAAACAGGATGTGCTCCTGGAAAACGACTGATGTTTTTTCCCTTGCGGCTTTCAGGGAGGTTTGCTGCAGGTTCTGTCCGTTGAATTTTATTTCGCCGGAGTAATTATCAAACAAGCCGAGAAGAAGATTAAATAACGTTGTTTTTCCACAGCCGGACGGTCCGATGATAGCGACCGTCTGGCCTGCTTCAATGGATAGATCCCAACCTTCAATGAGCGGTATATCTTCGTCATGTCTGAATTTGAGGGAATTAATGTCGATTGAAACTCCGGATTCAATGGATGGAATACTTTCGATCAAGCGAGAATGTTGTTCTCCCTCTCTTTCAAGGGCAAGCGTTTCCCTTACGCGGTGAAGGGCTGCTTCACTTTTATTCAAAGTATTTATGTATTCCAGGAATGAGTTTAAAGGCCCTATTAAGCGTCCTAGAAACATTATCTGTCCGACAAAAGCACTGATAACCAGTTGTCCATTTATCACCATGACAGCTCCGACAGCGAAGAATGAGTATTGCACGAAGATCAGAAGGACAGAAGCTGATGAACGCATGACACTTTGATACGTTTCCATAATAACATCGTTATCTTTAAATCGCCCGGATGCATCTTCTGTTTGGGCCTCAACCATATCCTCTAATCCAAAACTTTTAACCACGGAAACAGTGCTTATCGCTTCCGAAACTTGTGATACGATTTCTTCGCGAAGATCGGTTTTGCTTCTGCTGTTTTGAGCAACCTTTTTGCGGATTTTCCGTTGGGCAAAAATCGTTACCGGGAAAATGACAATGGAGAGGATACCGATATATGGGTTCCAGATAGTTATTGCGGTTCCGAACATAAGGATTGCAAGTGCAGACCGCAGCCCGACATCCACAAATTCCGTAATAGCTTTGTCTATATCATCAATATCATTCAGGTATGAGTTTGCCTGACCTCCGGCGTTGTAGTTCAGGAAAAAGCTGTATGGCATGTGTAGCAGATGTTCGAAAAAAATTATCGCGGAGTCTATTCGCGGCATCAAGGGAAAAACGTTTGTTGAGTCTGACTCGGAGAATGCCGACAACTGCCTGCAGAAGCTGAAATCCCACCGTTATCCCAACGAATATCATTAAATCCTTCATTTGCAGATCTGCTTGAGCTCGTTCAATAATCCAGGCAAAAGCAAAAGGTCCTGGAATAGCCGCGAGTGTTCCGATCAGGGTTAAGAAAAACAATACGACAAACATTTTCTTCCCAGCTCTTGCAAGTTCGAACAGTTCTCGGAGGAATTGGATCATTTTCATTTTAACAATTCCTTTCCAAGGAGTTGCCAAAGATTCTGGGTATACGTTTTCCCATCTTCGTTTTTTAACTCAAATTTTATTGAATTACCAGCATAAGCTATTGTTGTTAAAAACAGCAAGATGCCCGGATAGAGAACCCATCCCGTTTTTTTGCTTGTCCAGAGTTTCTTATTCATTTACTACCACATTTGTTGAATCTATTATTTATTGATGAGGGTCACTATACTGATCCATTAGTAAATTGGGAAGAGGGCAAATAATTAAATCTTGTAAAGAACAATACTCATTTCGTGTTATTTACTTTCTACGGGGGGCATTCGTTCAGGCACGGCTTTGCCTCATTTTGTGCTGAAACTGGAGTCCCCCGTGCGGTATGTGTTTCAATACTCGGACCAGAAGCAGAAATAATAGACTCGTATTACACCCATATTGGAGATGAAGTCCAAGAGAAGGCTATAGTGGCGATACGCGGGAGAAATGACCAAATTACGAGATAAAGATCGAATTAGCAAGGCACTGGCTATCACCGATAGCATAGAAGATAAAATTAAGATCGTTCAGGAAATTGAAAAAGCTTTAAATTGGTACGAAATCTATTTTAAATAGGCACAAGTGAAAGTCTATGCAAAAATCTTCTGGTGTTTCTTTAGAGTGTAAATCTGGTCCCAGATGTGATAGTCGTGGGCGTGGTGCACTTTCTTGTAGGCAAGAGCGCGACCACATCCGGATAAAATTTCTTCGACAAACAACTCCGAACCTATGGCGATCCCCTTGGTCGCGAACCTCACCTTGAGCAGAAAATGATTCGTCCGGTCAAGTTCGGCCGATTTTCCTTCTTTTTCAAGTTTTTCTCCAAGTGTTTGGAAAATGTCACGCGGATTCTTTTTGTACCGACCTTCTTTCGGACTGCAGCGAAGTAGCCGAAGTCTGAAATATTTCCATAATAATGTGAGTTGCTTTTTTACCGGCAGATTAAGAATCTGTTGCGGAAGCTGAAGTGAGTTATACAAACTGTTGACAAGTGTTTCGTCGTGTGGATCGAGCTTCCCTTTTGCCAGGCGATACGCATAGCCGCACCAGTGATAATCTGCGGGGTCTGTAACTATTCCTGCCCGTACCGGGTTCATCGTAATATACGCCATTATAAATGCCAGAGTCCTGCCGTCTTCGATAATCACCGAGTCAAAGCGGTTGAAAAGACTGCCGTTACGTCCCATCCTTCTGTTATACCATTGAACGAACCGCTGCTCAAAATTCCCGACCACAAAACTTATGTCGTGAATTTTCTGGTTAAAAGTGTCGAATTCTTCATCTGTTGGCTCTCGTGGTAGCTTTGATCTTTGTGTAATATTCCAACGCTTAATAACTTCGTCACGACTCATTCCCTCAATCGGATCTATCTCAATGACACAATGATAGTGATTATCCATCAAAACATAATCGAGCAACCGATATGAATGGCGCTTCATCCCTTCAAACATCAGGTCGAGAAACTTCTGCTTTTCCACATCTCCGAAAATAAAGGAGCCGCCAATCACCCGGTTCGTTATCATGTAACGAACACCTTTGTGACTGCGGCTCAAATATTCCAGACTGACCTTAACACGATTCTTGTACATGGACACCTCCAGCTGAACGTAAAAAGCGTATCTCTACACTTTTATAATCGTTCGATCTAGGGGATTTTCATCCCCCATGTAAGGCCTGTCCGCTCTTTTTTGGAGAAAGCATTTATAAACTACAAGGATGAAGAGATCTGCAGATCATCAAATACGCAAAGTAACTACGCACAAATGTGGGGTGTGATGTATTACCT
>JAUVCU010000205.1 GCA_030590715.1 Lentisphaeria bacterium | reverse complement strand
TATTTCTGGTATTCTAGGACATCGTAACACTCGAACAACACAGGAGTATTACCTTAGGATTGACAAGAAACAGCTCCAAAGGTGTGCGCTCGATGTTCCGCATTTTTCTTGGAATACAAAAGAGGAGGAGTTCTGATGTCTGAATTGTCCCTCAAACATAAAATCGTAGGCCCTCTTGCAGATATTATTGAAAGCTTTATCCACTTTAAAAGGTCACAGGGCAATAAATATATCATTGAAGAAAACACTCTTTACCGCTTTTCTCTTTTCAGCACCAGATACAATTTGCCGGAGAAAGTCATTACCAAAGACTTATTGATTGACTGGTTTAAAAGAAGACCCACAGAAAAAGCAATAACACAAAGGTCAAGGAGATCTACTACCTATGTTTTCCTATGCTTCGCAATTGATTATGGCTATAAGGTTGATTTACCGGATCTGCCCAGGCCTCCTATAAAAAAGTATATTCCATACATCTTTACAAAAGAGGAGATGAATCGTTTCTTTACAGCATGCGATTGCATTGATCCGTACCATGGGACTCACCGCCATGAAATTATCCCTGTTGTTTTCAGACTCATTTACGGCTGTGGTTTGAGGGCGTCTGAGGCAGCTGCCTTGAAGCTTGATGATGTCGATCTGAAACATGAAATCATTACAATACATGAACCTAAAAATGGACGAGACCGTTATGTCCCGATGTCACTTACAGTTCAATGCCGTTGAATTAAGCATAAAGCGGTGAGAGCAAGATAGTTGCGACATTGACAAGCTTGAAAGAGTTACCGTTTGTGCTATGTTTAAGTAATTCGCCACAAACAACTTAAACATAAATAAAAGGATTAAAAATGACGCAAACAAGTTTGACATTAAGTAAGAACCAGACATGGTTCCACCCTCCAGGACTCACTGGTTAATATAACACATCTCCTTGAAGATGAAACTGTTATAAACAAGTTCAGAACAGATAAAAAGCATTTTACTCGTGACCGAAAATTATCATTTAAAGATACCGTACTATTTCCCTGTCTATTTCTACAAAGTGATCTCCAGAATGAACTGAACCTTTATTTTGAAAAGAGGAGCAGTAACCCTCTTCAACCTCAGCACATTGACAAGTCTTCATATAGTCATGCTCGCAAAAAGTTTGATTATAATGTCTATGGCTCTCTCAACAATATATTTCTAAACAGCACCAGAGATACTCATCTGACTAAGCGTTTTCACGGGTTTCGTATATTCGGTATTGATGGAACATTAATCAACCTCCCGAACGTAGAAGCCCTCATCAGGCAATTTGGAGTATGGGAAGGCACAAACGGCAATTCTAGTCCTCGGGCGAGAGTTTCCACTCTTTATGACTGCCTAAACCAGGTCTCTTATGATGCTCAGATTGAACCTAAAAAGATTGGAGAGCGGGTGTTAGCCGCTCGTCATATTCAAAATACAGAGATTGAGTCAGACGATATTATAACACTTGACCGAGGTTACGCCGCAGTTTGGTTATTCCTCAAAATAATACAGAGCGGAGGCCATTTTTGTGCTCGAATGCCAACGAGCTGGAAAAAGATTCGAGAGTTTAAGAATGATCCAACCCGTTGGGATGAGATCGTCGAGTTTGAAGCAGATTATAAAGGGGAAAAAGAGTGTAAGAGGCATGGTGTTGAGGCTAAAACCTTAAAGATGCGCCTTGTTAAAATAGTATTGGATGGTGGAGGGATAGAGGTATTGGCCACCTCCCTTACAGATGAGAGTTACAATGCTGACTTCTTTAAGGAATTGTACAATCTCAGGTGGCAAACAGAGGAAAACTATAAAGTTATTAAGTGCCGTATACGCATAGAAAAGTTCGTTGGACAAACAGAAATTGCTATACGACAGGAATTTCACGCACGGATTTTCATGCTCAATATCACCTCAGTTATACGTATTGAAGCGGATCTCTGTCTTGAACAAAAGGAGAAAAAACGACGGCGCAAAAATAAGACTAAAACAAAGCTCAAAGTGAACTTTAAGGCCGCATTGTCAAAAATGCGCAATACAGGAGTCCTTTTATTTTTGGACTCAGTAGCAATTACACTGAAAAATTTAATTTCAAAAATAGTAGAAGATATAACTCGAATCGTGCCCAATAGAAAATATGAACGCAAGGAGAACAATAAGAAAGGCTTCCATCAGCCGTATTCGTCAATATAATCTTTTAGCTTTTTCAATATAAATAGAATTTCCAGGCCGGCTCTGAAATGAGTAGTAGCGGTGCAAATTCTTGGTGCCATATAAGTTGATATGGTACAGGTACAGGCTGTTCAAAGCAAAATAACTCATTAAACAAGCCCTATTACCTTGCCAAGCCAACCCTGGCAGAATCAATTGACTGAACTTTATCCCATTTATGACAAACAGGATTTCTTAATTCAACGGCATTGACAGACAGGTTATAAGCCGGCTTATTACTGATCTGAACAGTACGTTTTGAATCAGCCGGGTATATAAACTTAGCAGTCGTACCACAACCTGATAGAATTAAAGTTACAGAAAAGAGAGCAGATAAAATGATAAGTTTTTTCATTATTTTTCCTTTATCAATTTTTAGGATTTATATTTACCTAGATTAGTTCATTCAAATTACATTTATATGCATGCCATAAGAATTTACTAAGTTAATAGGCACAAAAAAAGCGCTGACCGAGGCCAGCGCTTTTGCACATCGAGATAGTAATTACTATCGAGCGTAGTATTCGATAACGCTCATGATGTTACAGTTTACAGGGATCTCTGCAACTTCTGGCTTACGGATAAGCACAGCTTTGCAAGCATCTCTATCAACTTCAATATAACCAGGAACAGTGCTGTTAGTGTTTTTAGCAGCTTCAGCAAGTACTGGTGATTTTTCAGCGTCAATAGTAATAACGTCATCTACGCTAACTTGAGCAGAGTTGATGTTAAGGCGTTTACCGTTAACAAGAACGTGACCGTGACTAACAGCCTGCTTAGCAGCAAAGATTGTTGATGTAAGACCAGAACGGTAAACAAAAGCGTCTAGACGAGTCTCAAGAGATTGGAAAAGTTTCTCATGGGCAAGACCAGTACCTTTCTTAGATTTAGCATAAGCAAGACGAAGTTGCTTTTCTGAAATCGAGAAATGTGCTTTAAGCTTTTGCTTCTCAAGAAGAAGTTCACCATAAGTAGAAAGTTTCTTAGGACGTTTGTTTTTTCCGCCAGCTCCAGCTGCGTATGGACGCTTTACTGATGGACATTTAGGAGAACCCCAAATGCATTCCCCGATTCGACGACATAGTTTGTGTTGTGCACGACTTTGTGATGCCATTATCCTTATTCCTTATATAAATTAGGATTTTCAATTCAGTCAGTAAAAGGTGTCATGCCTAAATTACTCTAGGGCCTTTTACAACTCCTTTCATCATCAGTGATGGAAGGACGGGCAACTTATCGGCAAATTGCAACTTTTACAAGTCGGAATACTTTTTCTTTGAGACTTTTTGAAGAATAGGCTGATAAAACGGAGAATTCATTGTAAAGACAGAAAAGATAAGGATTTAGAAAAGTTTTGCATTGGAAGTGTGGACCAGGTTTTCCATAAAACTTTCAGGATCGCAGAATAAAAAATTTGAGGAGAATAATTTCGTTTAATTTCAGCACTGGGCTCTAGCAAGACATATACTACTACGTTAAAATAAAATAAGAGTCTCCAAAAGCCATTCTTATCGTGAGCCGAGATTCTAACGACTAAACTTTACGACAAATATACAGCTCATTAATTTATGATCAGTGTAATAATACCAGCATACAATGCGGGCAAGTATATAGCCCAGGCAATTGAAAGCGTCCTCAATCAAACCTATAAAGGTGAGATTGAAATTATTGTCATTGACGACGGTTCAACCGATAACACCCACGAAGTCGTTAGACACTACCCCCTAGTGAAGTACCACTACCAGAAAAACCAAAGGGCAGCTGTTGCACGAAACAATGGAATGGCGCTGGCAACCGGCGATCTTATAACTTTTCTCGATGCCGATGACTGGTATACACCGGATAAGATAGAAAAGCAGTGTCGCATACTGGATTCAAATCCCGATATTGATGTAGTATACAACGAATTAAGCATCTACAATGAATCAACAGGAGAACAGTCCGAACATAGCGGTGCAAACCATCAGAATAAGCGTGAAGACTTTCTTGCACATATGCTGTTCCGGCAAATGATCCCTTGCCAAGCGGCAATGATGATTCGACGAAAATGTTATGAATCTGGATGCAGATACCCGACAGATGTTGAGG
>JAUVCU010000003.1 GCA_030590715.1 Lentisphaeria bacterium | reverse complement strand
GGCGGCGGATCGACCAGCATATACAAAGCTTTCGCCGCACGCGTCATTCCAACGTACAGAACACAAAGCGATTCGTAGAAATTTGACTTATCCAGTTCATCAACAAACTCAGCAAGTGTTTCATCCTTTAATGCTATCTCTCTCTTCGGAAGCAGTGTTGCCCATTGCGCCGCACGTTCTTCACTTTTCTTGATCTTAATTCCCGACAGATCCGAAGACGTTATTGAACTTCGTTCATTCAATTCGGGCATAAAGACAATATCGTATTCCAGCCCCTTCGATTTGTGAACGGTAAGAATCTGAACCGCCTGCTCCGATGAATTGCCGGGAACTTTATAGTTTTTCACCACATCAATGAAATCAATACAGCTTTTGTTTCCCGCCGAATCAAATCGTTGCGCGACAGAGATCAGTTCATCAACTCGACTTGCGCAAAAAGCATTCAGTTCGATTCCAACCTCTTTTCGCAGGCGGAGCGTCCATTTCTGAATCAGAAACGCGAATCCGTGATTGTAGATATCATCCAGCAGCTCAAGAGAAACTTTCGAACGACTTCTCATCAGTTTAGTAAACGGTGTCATCAAAATGTGCTGCCATGCAAAAATATCTCCCGGATGCTCGGCAAACTTGATCAGCGATAGCAATGCTTTTACCACGTCGTTGTCGTCCAGCGAAAAGTTACCTTCCAACGCTGTCGCGATGCCATGCTTCTCCAGAAGCTGCGCCGTGTCTTTTCCTTTGGCATTACTGCGCACCAGAACCGCCACGCTCATTCCACGGTTAAACGGATCGATCTTTTTAACCTCATCCGCAATAATATTGATCTTGTTCTCGAATATCTGAGATGCCTTTAGTTTATCTTTGTTCACCATCTCGATAAGAGAAGAATAGCCGACAATATCTTTACGCTTGGCATTGTGCTCCGGCCATTTCCATTGCTCGATGTAATCAGCTTCCACACGCGTTTTAGCTTCATTTTTCATTCCGCTGAAGACATTGTTCACCGTGTCGATAACTTCCGGACCGGACCGCCACGAATCGCTCAGTGTTTTCATCTCAAGGTTACCGATACGCGAATTTATATCGTTGTGGATGTAATCAAAAAGGCTGGCATCACCGCCACGCCATCCGTAAATAGCCTGCTTCGTATCGCCAACGTAGAAGAAGCTTTTATTCTCCTCGTCCATCATCACTTCGTCGATCAGATTTCGGATCACCATCCATTGCGCATAACTGGTGTCCTGAAATTCGTCGAGCATCCAGTGATTAAACGTGCTGTCCAAACGGTAATCAATAAACAGTTTATCGTCTTCAGAAACTTTATTTGTCAGAACGGGCAGATCGTTATCTCCGGCTGGGGATAAGATGTGCAGAACATCTCCGAAAGTCAGTTTTCCATTTTTGCGGAAAAAACGGTCGTAGGCAGATTCGTATCGCTTAAGCAGATGATAAATACCTGCCGACTTGCTCTGTGCATTCTGAATCATACATTTTAGAATATGTTTGATAACGCGGGCCAGCATTTCGCACTGAACCACATCCAGTTCAAGATTGCTCTTTCCCTTATTATAACCTTTGATATCGCTGATTCCCGCTTCAAGATCCGGCAATGCTTCCAAAAGATTTCCCATAAAAAACGCACTGATGCTTTTCGGCATGAATGATTTCGGGCTGAAACTTTCCGCAATATCAAAAAACGGCGTGAACTTTTCGCCCTTTTTGATAGGTTGGAGCGGTTCAAAAACAGCGCGAAGCTTTGCTACTTCTTTCTCCGGATCAATGTTAACCGACATCAAATCACATCCACCCGACCAGATTGCATTTTCAGAGCCCCATTCACTCCCGCCCTGTGTTTCCAGAAACGCACTGTGATTGCTATCCACAAATCCGTGAAGCTGTTTGTAGAGTGTTTTTTCTTCCGTTCCATACGTCGCAAGTTTGAACTCTTCAAGAAAGCTGTCGGCATCAGCCCCGCGGGCTTTATTCCATAAAATGTGTTTAAACACTTTTTCTTTTGCCTGTTCAAGCATCAGATCATCAATAATTTCAAAATCACCACTCAATCCGAACTCGAACGGGAAAGTCTGAATAATCCGCACGAAAAAGCTATCCAGCGTTCCGATCGGTAGTTTATGAATAGAATCCAAAACAAGACGCAATACCGGTAGAAGTTTAGAGTGATACTCAACTGCGATTCCAAAGCCCAGTGCTTCGTTGTTAAACTTTTCTTTGTCGGAGATCCAGCTGCCCATAAGCAGAATAATTCTGTCAAAGATCTCACCTGCGGCTTTGCGTGAAAAGGTAAGAGCCACGATTGTTTCCGGCTTAACGCCAGCCAACAACAGCTTTATATAACGAACCGCAAGGTTAAATGTCTTTCCGGTTCCCGCCGATGCGGAGATAACTTCGTTCTTTATCTCAATGCGTGGAAGCTTATAGTTTTCCATTATTTCACCTCCACATTTTCAAAAATAGATATATCAACAACATCTTTCAAACTGCCCGTATGAAGGCCTTCAAAATCATCAAAAGCAACTTTTTCCGCAGGCGGCCAGAAAACCTCCCCGCAAATATTATCAATTACTTTGTCAATACACACTTTTGCATGGTCAAGATAATCGGCATCCAGTTCTTTCCAGAAACTGACACCCGTTTCTTCCAACGCTTTCGGGATCATAAAATATCCGCAATGCTTTTCGTACTTTTTAAAACGCGGGTCCATATCCAGCAAAACGTGATAAAGAGGCAACTGAAGATCTGTCCAGCATTTATCTTTTCCGTCCTGTTCAAAGAAAGCGTAGTCTGCCGTATCATCATTTGCTCGTTTAACGTGAGCTTTGAGCGGATCGGTTGCTGAATCCGAAGTTTTGTAATCAATAATCCTGATGACGCCATCGCGAATATCAATGCGGTCAATTTTACCTACAATCAGCATCCCATTTATCACGACACCTTCACCACCACCGATCTCGTACTCAGTCTCCAGAGTTTTCCAACCGTCACTTCTCAATTGAACTTCCACCTCGGCAACTCTGCCAAGACGTTTTTTGATGGTATCGAGCTGAACAGTCAAAGCTAGCGGCAGATCGTTACCAAATTTATTCTTCATAAAGATCTCCGCCTGCTCCTGAAGAAAAGCCGCAATCACAAACGGATCCTGGCATTCCCTCAGCTCCTCACTTTTCCCGAAAAGCTCAAGTGGGATATGGCAGGCGTTACCGAACTCCATTGCGTCCGCTTCCGTTTTGCGGTCATCAATATGTTCCATCTTCAACACGCGCTTCAGATAAAAACGGAATGGGCATTTCAGATAATCTTTAAATGCTGTCGCCGACATGTGTTTAACATTTCCGCCTAATTTTGGAGCGAGCTTCCATTGATGTTCCGGAGTAATAATCTCACGTTCAGTTTCCGAAACCTCCTGGAACAGCATATTAGCACGGTCCAGCAGTTCTTCATCGGAACAGCGAAGAAGAAGTCGTGAGGGTTTGAGCGGATCTCCCGACACATCATTTTTTCCGACAATACAGTATACCCCGCCTTGTGGCCGTGAATTTATCATAGATGTCAACAGGTAACTATCACGGGCAAAGCGGCTGGAGTTATTCGTAACACCAAGTTTCTCTCGCGGCAGATCCGGCAGGAAAATATCTCCGACAATAGAATCAGGAACAAAACCTTCGTTCATTCCTGCAATAATAAGAATTTCTGCATCTTCCCACGGCATCTCAAGCCATCCCTGAATTGGAACAGCCCGCTCGGCATGATCCGGGTAAATGCTTTTTGATTTAAGAACTTTGAATAGGATTTCCATCTGCAATTCTGATGACATAAACAGATCTCCAAAAACCGGACTGTCCATATCTTCAAGAACATTGTTGATAACCTGTGCTGTATCACTCTGCTTGGTATTTCCCCACAGCGAAGTATCGACTTTGATGTTTTTATAAACTTCGCCCAGGAAGCTCCGCACAAACTCAATAGGACGAGATTTTTCAAATAATTTGATAAACGTCAAAATTTCAGCATGGGAAGACTTAAGATCTTCAAAAGCACCGTCTTTGTACCGGTCAAGAAAAAATGAGATATCTTTCATTGAATCGGGCATGTGCATATTCTGAAAGCGGTCCAGCTGAGTCAACATTCTAACCGGATCAAAATTCCTGTTTTTAGCTGAAATATGCCTGATCATATCGGAATTCCTCAGCAGAGCTGACCATGAATCGTATTGTTTATTTGAACAAAGATCTCCCATAGTCTTAACCAGGTGAAACATAGAATTCAAAGTGATTGATTCTCCGGCCGGATCGTAAACTTCCACACCATAAGGCATGAACGACTTCTCGATATATGAAAGCAGGTTCGCATTAGGAGCGGCGATCGCAAATTCGGAAACATCGAGAGCCCGCTGCTGCTCAAGAAGAATATTTATCACATCATCGCTTTGGGCCTGAGCATCACCACGAAGCCTGATAAACTCCTTCCCTTCCGGGAAAATAATATTTTCCTTTTCCCAGAATGAAGGGACAGGCCTTCCCCATTTATCAAATGAGTCCGTCATATTTTCGGGAGCGTGAATCCAGACTTCAACGGTCATTTGACCAGCTGCTTTTTCAATAGCTTTCAGCGAAAACGGAGTCGGGTCAGGAACAGCAAGCACAATAATCCGGTCAATGCCCGTCAAATCAATATTCTGAGCAAGGTATTTTATTTTCGCAACGTGTACATCTTCCAGGCCTGCATCTGATAATTTCTTAAGATACAGCTTTTCAAGGCCGGCCATGTCGATCCAGCGTTCCGACTCTTCAACCAGTTCCGAGCATTTCCCGGCTACATCTTTAAGAATCAAACCATTTTCTGAAAGAAGCGTCCGCAGTTTCGAGATCTTCTCCGTCAGACCAAGAGCCCACTTAGGGTCATTCTGATTTTCCGGTTTCTTAGGAAAAAGGGAGATGAAATTGTCTAGATCTACCCCCATCAACACTTCAGCCCAGGCTGCGGTCGATTCAATTGCGGTCGCAACTTTTACCGGCGAGTTTTCGGGGCGGATAAAAAAGTCCGGAGTCACCGTTTGAGGAGGTAAAACCCCAGCATTTCTTTGAGCCGCATATCTGGCAATTCCTTCCCTTAGCCTACGGCCCGACTGTTTTGTCGGAACAACAACAAGAATATGACTCAAGTCCAATGTTGAGCCATCCCAAAGCCCAATAAGCTTTTTAACCGCAAGCTTTACGATCGGCAAATCCCAGCCGAGAAATTCCCTTACTATATGCATCAAAAACTCCCAATATTATTAATAATAATACTATTTATCATGCCTCACATAAATTGCACGGTTTCTTTTTAGTTTAGATACAGAATAAGGTGAGCATATGGACATTTTATGTCTGCTTGATAAAAAGAGAAATAAAAACCGACAACGTATCCGTACAGATGTAACCCAAGAGCTATGACAGGTAGATCATACTTCACTTCCCGAGATGAATTTAGAATATGATTAATGAGTCTTTAAGATTGTATTTGATTTTGACTTTTTTCTATTTATTCAAAACCGTCCAGGCACAGCCATTGATCTTTCGAAGTTAATGGTGGGGGCTGTCGAATAGCACTTACTTAAGCGATAAAACATTTTTTAGAAGAGATAATGAGCCGGGTTTAAACTTAAATCAGCTCACCATAAAATATTAAAGACTGGTTGGAGAAAACTCCACCAGTCTTTTTTTATAAAGTAAATCAAAGTTCCTAACCGAAAGACAAATTCCATAATAACCCTATATCGCGGGCAAAAAAAAGGTCACCCCTCCCCGGGTGACTAAAACTCAACAAGATTTATAGAAAGCCAAGGCGCTTTGCTTCGTCACGAGTTTTCTGAAATGTGCGACTAAGCACATCTAGATGAGTTGCATGATCAACGTCATCATTCCCTTTTACAATATTTTCAAAATCTTCAGTTTCTTTCGCCAATTCACGAGCCCCAGATGTTAAGCTGGTCGATCTAAGATCAGAAAGTGTCGTGATTGCTTTTTGTTTGTTATTTGCGCCAAAGGCTTCTTTAGCTTCTTCATACAGCTTTTCAGCCTTTTCAAAATAGCAACTTAGATAATTACTGATAAACAACTCATCAACTGCGACCATTTCTTCAAGATCATTGATCATACCCAGATCCAATACTGCATTAGTCATAACAAAACTTCCCATAAAAACTTATTAATAATATTACCTAGCGGAATACAAATTATATCAAAAAAAAAGTGGTTTGGGAATAGGAAACCAACATTTTTTCCACATTTTCTTCAAAGGTTCACAACGTATTAAGTTAAAGAAACTTACAGAGACAAAAACTAGAAGAAAGAGAGAAAAGAGAGCTATTATAGGTGAAAACATGATTGTTTTTGGAAAAACAAGAATAAAAATATAACCAAATGTTTTAGATAAAACAGATGATTATATTCAAGTTGCCATGAGCGGTTCTACTTCTTTCTTTTAGCGACTTTTCTTTGATCTCTTTTTTTAATTCTTTCGGCCTTTGCTTTGACAGACTTAATAAAAGACTTGTCATTTTTTAAATCAAGTCCAGTAATGCCGGTGTAAATATCCCAGAAATAAGAGATATCATCATCACAGAGAAATGGTTTTGCCGAGAAAAGCAATTGTCCTAGATCTTTAACATGCCATCTGCGGTCCATTTTATTCTGAACAATTGTACGCTGAAGATCTATCAGGTAAACAGCATCATTTTCAGACTCGCGAACAAAGAGGTGCACAAGGTACAGGTCTTGATGAGCCAGCTTTAAAGCATGCATTTGACCCGACAACTCTGCAATATTTTTTAGAAGGTTCTTTTTACGCTCAGAGTCTTTCTCTGTAAAAGACTCGAATAATTCCGATGCCCGAACATAATCTTGAATACCAAGGGTCAAGTTACAGGTTTTGTCTCCGAATTTTGCCACAGCAATTGGAACCATTGTATTGAGGTCATTCTCATGGAAAATATTGATAGCGCGCCATTCATCGTATGCGTCAGCCGTAGCCGGCTTTCTAAAAAGCTTAAGTTTCAACTTTTCTTTTAATGGGACTGGAGAATATCGTTTTATGAAAACTTCGACAGAAGAATCACCATCCTGCAAAAATGCACGTGATGTTCCCCGTTCCTTCACAATCGCCTTTACTGTATCACTCTCTATATTAAAAAGCTTTTCTGCTGTTGTAATCCCATTTGATTTCAAAAGCTCTGCAAACTCTGAGTTTATAGTGAGATTTCCATTATCCAATTCTTCTGTTTTTATTTTCATTTTTTCTTCTTTTCTATAATTTCTTCAAAAAGTTTTTCTATCGTATCCACATGACCGGCCCATGAATAGCTATCTGTTGCTTTAATTGCCTTCTGTGAAAACTCTATTCGATCTTCAGTTCCAGCTTCTATAAATATTGAAAGGCACTTAGTCATTTCATCAATCTCATCAGCCCTGTCAACTATAAAACCATTTTCTCCATGTTCAATTAATTCAGAAGAGCCATTCTGAGCCGTCGTTAAAACAGGAATTCCACATGTACATGCCTCAAGGCAAACATTTGCAAAAGGCTCGTAAAGGCTCGGATAAAACAGAAGGTCAGACATTGCATAAAAGTCGCGCATTCGACTCTGCTTACCTGCGAATATAAGGTTTTCAGAAACTCCCGCTCTTTTTGCAGCCTTAATGAAGGGCGCCGGATTATCACCACCGACAATTAACAGGACTACTTTCTCCCGCTTTTCTGCAGGTAGAGCTGCCATAGAATCGATAGCCTCATAAAGACCTTTGATCTTAAAGTTTCCTGCAACAAAAAGAAGAACATCTTTATCCAAACCAATATTATTTTCAGCCCTCAGCTTTGCCTTTTCAGAATCATTGACAACCGGAAAAAACGAATTGCGGTCAACACCATTTCGAACAACTCTAACACAATCTTGATCAAAGCCGAAAAGATCAACCACCTGAGAACGAACTAAATTAGAATTAGTTATCACACAGCCGGTATTATCTTGATTAAAAACCTGTTTTTCAAGTTTGAGAATACCCGAATGTCTAGGATTAAAGCGTGATAAAAAAGGGTAGTAAATCGGCATCCAGACTGCGTGAACCTGCTCTGCCTGACGATAAACATCTGCACCTTTGTATCTGGAAAGTGCAAACACCAGATCGAAATCATCCCTTCGAAGGACTTTGTCTACATTTTTAGCAAAAGAGTTAGTTTTACATAAGCTTGGGAAAACAGTACGTGGAACTTTTACAACGGTCAATAATTCAGGAATATTGTCATATTTTTCAGCAAATACCGTTACTTCATGACCGCGTTCGACAAGCTCGTTGACAACATATGCGGCATACCGTTCCGCTCCTCCAGCCTGAGGATCATAGCGTCTTCTGATTACAGCAATTTTCATATACTATTTTTCAGCCTTTACCGGAGAGATAACAACCACACACTCTCCTCTCCACTTTTTCTCACCAACTTGTTCCAAAATCTCCTGAGCAGTACCACGCAATACTTCCTCGTATATTTTCGTAGCTTCACGAATAACTGCAACCTGAGTTTCAGGATCCATCACTTCCACGATCAACTTCAGTAGCTTTTCCATACGAAATGGAGACTCATAGATGAAACATGTTTTCTGCTCTGCATAAATTTCTTCAAGAGCAGAAGCTCTCTTGCCTTTTTTAACAGGCAGGAAACCGAAAAATGAGAAACGATCCACCGGTAAACCTGCGGCAACGGCAGCGAATGTCAGGGCAGAAACTCCGGGTATAACCTCAGGCTCTATACCGCGTTTAACAGATTCGCGAACGGCAAGAAAACCGGGATCGGCAATACAAGGAGTTCCGGCATCAGAAAGAATAACAACTTTTTGCCCTTCCTCAACAAGATTGATAAGCCAGTCCGTTTTCTGATGTTCATTGTGAGAATGATAACTAACTGTTTTTACTTTCACTTCAAAATGATTAAGCAGCTTCATCGCGCGTCGAGTATCTTCAGCAGCCACCAGATCAGCTTCTTTCAATGTTCTGACAGCCCTGTACGTCATATCCTCAAGATTACCGATCGGAGTGGACATTATGCTTAAACGTCCCGAATCATCAATTTTTTCACTCATATAGACAAACCTGTAAAGTAGTATTTTTTTAGTTTCACGCTAATATAGTTCGAAAAGCCAAAAAAACATACAAATTTCAGCAGTAAAAGACCAAATCCAAAATGACAAAAAATGACGCTTTAACGTATCCGGCAAGTCTATCGAAATTCCTAAGTGTTTCGGGTGTAGCATCACGCCGCAAGAGCACAGAACTGATCAAAGAAGGCAAGATAAAAGTAAACGGGAAAGTCACTCTGGAGCCAGGGCTCAAGGTTGAAGAAAATGACACTATTGAGCACAATGGCAAGAAAGTCTGCTATGGAAAACGCTATCACATAATGCTGAACAAACCGAGAGGTTATGTATGCACTTCCGAGGACCAACATGCAAAGAAGAAAGCTATTGATCTGATCAATATTGAAGGAGCAAGACTTTTCACAGCAGGCAGACTGGACAAAGACAGCGAAGGCCTGATTATAGTGACAAACGATGGTGAATACGCGGCAAAACTAACTCATCCTAAATACCAGACACAAAAAACATACATTGTAACAACAGACCAGAGCTTATCAAAAGAAGATATTCAACGATTCAAATCCGGCGTAGAGGATAATGGAGAAGTTCTCGTCGCAAAAAATGTAGAAGAGAAAAGTAGAAATGTTTACATTTTCACACTTACTCAAGGTAAAAACAGGGAAATCAGAAGACTCGTTGCCAGTGCGGGAAGAAGAACCCTTAGGCTTAAAAGAGTCGCTACAGGAAAGTTAAAACTAAATGATCTTGAGCCAGGCAAATGGCGCTTTCTTTCCGAAGAAGAAATAGCCCTAAGCCTGACTAAATGATACTACTACTTCTTCTTCTTTTTTGACAGATATACAGCTTTTTTCTTTTCCAAAAGAAGTCCTACTTCATCTAAATTGATTGGCGAATAACCTTTTGATTTTAGGTTATCACTGAATTCTTCCCAATCAGCGTGTTCCCATGCACCTTTTGTTTTCTTCACAAAGTTCATAGGAATACTTGTACGGCTTAGTTTCTTAAGATTATCTTGCTCAGCACTCATTTCTACTGGCTCCATTTTAATTTATCTTGTATAATACCAACCTCAAAAGCTACCAAAGACTATAACATTTTATTGAAGCTTTCAAGCTAAATAACCACATATTAGTATAAATCACTGCATAAAAATGCTTAATTCACTACGCAACTACTTAGTGCTAAGGAGATGGCTTATATCAGAAAGTAAATAATAAGGCAATAGCCACACTACATTTTTACGACTTTTTTGTTAAAATCATAAAAAATGCAAAG
The DNA here is from genome assembly GCA_030590715.1 of Lentisphaeria bacterium. Lineage (GTDB taxonomy): Bacteria > Verrucomicrobiota > Lentisphaeria > Victivallales > JAUVCU01 > JAUVCU01. Next base: position 10,877 of record JAUVCU010000003.1, on the reverse strand, counting down.
GTTAAAACAGTATAGATTCAGCGGGTTTTATACAAAGAAAAACTAACGCCCAGCAGAAAGCCTTTCAGATAAAATAGCAGGAAGGCCAGCTTCAAGAATCAAAGATTGCGTCTTCTCAAAATCATATTCAGTACGCAAAAGCTTCACATCGTGGTTATCAAGATCATATACAACCGCAGAAGAACGCCTGTCGGAATCACGAGGTTGCCCGATAGAACCGACATTTATCAGAAACTTTTCACCTTCTTCGGGATCAAGATTACAAGACCTCAACAATTCTAGATCAACCTCACCATTACCTTCCTGTAGAAACAAAAGAGGTATGTGAACATGACCGAAGAAACAGACCATATTCTTCTGGAAAAAGAAATGTCGCTGAGCGGCATTCACATCGAGAATATAAGGCCATGTTTTATCCAGCTCGTCGTCAAGAGACGCGTGCAGAAAAGCAGCCCCGTGTCTTTCTATTTTAGAAGGCAACGAAGAAAGCCATTCAAGATCTTCTTCTGTAATGTTTTTTCGTGTCCACAAAATAGCGTCACGCGCATATCCTTTAATAGGCCAATTATCGCTGCCGTCAATAACATAGGAATCATGATTACCCAGAATACATCTAATATTATTCTCTCTGACGAAACTTATGCACTCATGCGGAGACGGACCGTAACCTACAATATCTCCCAGGCAAATATATTCTTCACAACCTTCCCTTTCGAGAGCATCAAAAGAAGCAAGCAAAGCTTCATAATTTCCGTGTATATCACTGATTATGCCAATACGCATCTATATCTCCAAAAAACAGCGCAAAACTGCCTCTATGTATTTAAAAAAATAAGTACTAATAACAAAGTTGCAATTATAGTGCTCACTGATGTAATTACAAATTTAGCTTTATATCAAAGCCCCACATAACATACTTTTAATAAACTATTTATAATAACTATATATATAAGGCGATAGAAAGCATTAATTTTTCCAACTAATTTTAATAAGTTGATTTGTTATTTTTACATATTTTCGTATATTACTCGCCTGTAATTTTAGAATTGAATTAAAACTTAATATATATTGGAGAAGAAAGATGGCACATAAGAAAGGTCAGGGAAGTACAACTAATGGTCGCGATAGTAAACCAAAAATGCTTGGTGTTAAAGTATTTGGTGGACAAACTATCACTGCAGGCGGAATCATCGTTCGTCAACGTGGAACTAAATTCCACCCAGGGAAAAATGTTGGTTGCGGACGTGACTTCACTCTTTTCGCTCTAGAAGACGGTATTGTAGAGTTCAACAAGAACAGCCGCAAAGTTAGCGTTGTTCCTGCATAGTAGGTCTTAAAATTTAGATCTATTGAAAAGCCCAGCCACAAGCTGGGCTTTTTTATTATACACACAAGTCTTTTAAATAAAGAATATGTATAATAGTTAGCTCATAGTAGTAAAAGAATAACATCACAGGAGATACACGATGTTTATAGATAAAGTATGGATCCAAATAAAAGCTGGAGATGGCGGAAATGGCTGTTCCAGTTTTTTAAGGGAGAAATTCAACCCTAATGGTGGACCCAATGGCGGAGATGGCGGACTTGGAGGAAATGTTATTCTGGAAACATCAGAAGGACATCATAGTCTGGTCGACCTGTCATACAAGAGATTCTATCAGGGAGAAAAGGGTGTTAACGGCCAAGGTAAAGGAATGCATGGAAAAGCAGGAAAAGTCCTTATCCTTAAGGTACCAGTAGGAACACTTGTTAAACACAGACGCACAAAAGATTTGATAGTTGACCTTGCACACCCAGGCATGCGCTACACGATTGCAGAAGGCGGACAAGGAGGAAGAGGAAATTCTAGATTTGCCTCTGCTTCAAACCGAGCACCGCGAGAGTGCGAAGTTGGTTTTCCTGGTGAGGAGATTGAAATTGAACTGGAACTGAAGACGATTGCTGACATCGGCCTTGTAGGCTACCCGAATGCCGGAAAATCAACACTTCTTGGGGCACTTTCAGCTGCCCACCCTAAAACAGCACCATACCCATTCACAACACTACACCCGATTGTTGGTGTCGTTGAATTTGACGATTTCATGCGCTACACAATTGCGGACATCCCTGGGCTGATCGAAGGAGCACACGACAACGTTGGACTTGGTCATGCATTTTTACGACATGTTGAAAGAACAACGATCCTTGCTTTTGTCCTGGATACAGCTGGAGTTGACGGAAGAAACCCTTGGGATGATTTCGAAACACTCAAGAACGAACTAGAACTTTACATGAAAGGCCTTTCTAAGCGTAAATCAATTGTGATTGCCAATAAAATGGACCTTGAAGAAAGTAAAGAAAACCTAGAGCTACTAAAACAAGAGTATCCGAATCTACATATTTTTGAGATTAGTGCAGCAACCGATGAAAGCTTTACACAGCTTACAAAAGACCTGCGCAATCTACTAGAAAATCCAGATCAGATTATCTAATAAAAAAAATGGCAATGCCGCTAAAAGCGCATTGCCATTTTTTTTACTTCTGTAAATTTATCCTCCGATAATAGAATCGCTCGAATCCAGATATATTCCTTTAAGGTTCATTCTCAATGAATCAGGATTAGAAGAATAAGCCAAAGCATCACTCTCTGAAATTTTACCTTCATTGAAAAGCCTAAGCAGACACTGATTGAAAGACTGCATTCCATCCTGCCCACCGGTTTCAACCGCACGCGCCAGCTTATCAAGATCGTTCTTCTCGATAAGATTTTTGATAAGAGGAGTATTTATCATAACCTCACAGGCAGGAACAACACCACCACCCACTTTAGGCACAAGACGCTGAGAAATGATAGATTTAAGATTCAACGCCAAACCCTGTCTAAGACCTTCCTGCTCTTCATGACTAAAGAAATCAAGAATACGGTTAACAGCCTGAGTCGCATTAGCTGCATGCATCGTAGATATAACCAAATGACCCGTATCTGCCGCTCTCATAGCTGCAGTAAAACTCTCACGGTCACGCATTTCACCAACCATGATGATATCCGGATCTTGTCGCAGAGCATGAACAAGTGCCGAGTTAAACGAGAGCGTATCAATCCCCACCTCGCGCTGCTCAAAAAATGAAAGACGGTCTGTAAACTCAAACTCAATTGGATCTTCAATTGTAATAACATGTTTATGAAAATTCATGTTAACATGCTCAAGCATTGCAGCAAGAGTAGTAGACTTACCAGAACCGGTTGTTCCCGTCATAATAATAATACCGCGAGGACTCTCGGCGATATCTTTAAGCACCAATGGCACCCCAAGTCCTTCGATCGGAATAATCTCGCTTTTTACATGACGGAGAGTCACTGATGTCATTCCACGCTGGCGGTGAATATTAACCCTGAAACGGCCAACACCGTGTTCCACAAATGACAAATCGACGTCACCGGTATGATCAAAATCGTCAAGCCTTTTTTCCGGAACAAGTTGTCTTACAATATCATTCATAAACTTCGAATCAGGAATCAGGTCAGTGGTAACGAGCTTACTGGCCACGCGCATAGCAATCGGAGAGTCTTCCTTGATATGCCAGTCTGAAGCATTCTGCTGAACACCAAATGCAAGAATATCATGCAAAAGTGTAGTAATCATAAATTCACCTAAAATTTAAAGTTAAAGATTTTGAAAAAACTACAGGCTATAATCACTCATAGCTTCAAAGATTTCAGCAACAGCCTGATGCATACCAACAATCAAAGCACGTCCAACAATACTATGACCAATATTAAGTTCATGCAAGTGCGGAATTTTTTTGATCAATTCAATATTATCATAATCAATCCCATGTCCGGCATTAACTTTCAAGCCGATACTATAGGCATACTCAGCAGCTTTAATCAGGCGCTCAAGTTCTTTTTCCTGCTCAATTCCGGATGTATTAGCAAAAGTTCCCGTGTGAAGTTCAATAAACTCAGCCCCAGTATCAAATGCTGCTTTGATCTGATCCTTTTCCGGATCAATAAAATGGCTTACAACAATACCTTCAGCCATAAGTTTTTTTGTACATTCCGTAATCCAGTCAAAACGAGAGATAACATCCAACCCACCTTCCGTCGTCAATTCTTCTCTTTTTTCCGGAACAATACAACAGTTTTTTGGTTTGATACGCACAGCGATATCAACCATTTCCTGAGTTGCAGCCATTTCCATATTCAGAGCTTTAACAGTTTCCGCAAGAGTCTCCAAATCGGCATCCTGCATGTGACGGCGATCCTCACGCAAATGTGCAGTTATCCCTTCAGCACCCGCCTTTTCACAAATAAGAGCAGCCTCTACAGGACATGGCTTAGCTACTTTTCGCGCTTCACGAACTGTACACACATGATCTACATTAACACCTAGTTTAACCATTTCTAAAAATCCTTAAATTCATTATAAATCGGAACCATCGGTATCCGTATTAAGTTTATCAGAGTCAACCCTACACAGAATATCCTGCAGGGAATCAACCTCGGAACAAAAAAATGCTTCGTCTGAAATAACAGGAGCAAAAATGACACTACCCGAGAAATATCGTGTCCGCAAAAAATCAGTCCAGGTTGTTATAATATCATCAACTAAGAAATTACCCGCTTCAGGTTCGTAAATAAACCTAATGGTATGTATATCAAATTGAATCCATTTGAGCAAGTTAATAACGGAAAATCCGCGCTTGAGTTCATGAGGATGAATATCAATACAAAGCTGAATATTGGGACACATCACCTTTTTAAGACAGGATAAATAAAATTCTGTAGAATGTCCTCCAACCTGAGGGATTCTGACAGGAAGACAAAGCGTGACGCCGCGATCATGAAGCTTTTGTCCAAGACGCTTCAACAATGAAACTTTCTCGTCCATCAAATCACTATCACCAAACGTTTCCAGCTCAAAATCAATCGTAAACGAGTCGAATAACTCCTGCTCCGCACGATCCAGAAAATTACAGAATTTCTTTACAAATTCACTTATTATACTTTTCGACTGACCAGCCATACTTCTAGTCAAAGGCAGAGAAAAAAGGTCACAAACCTGAACTTTTGCGACGCCATAGTCATCGACCAACCCAGAGATCTCGCCATCCAAAGCCATCGCATCTGTGAGCTCAATCGAAGAAAAGACAGAACGATTCAAACTACAGGACACAGCATCTGCAGATCCAGGCCCGTAGGCAAAACTGACTCCAAAGTCAAATTTTCTCTTTGGCAACCGATTCCCCATAAACCTTACCAGCCAGCTTTAACTAGAGAATCAAAACTAAGATTACTACCACCATAATTGGCAAGACTCATCTGGCGCGCCACAAACTTCCCGATAATATCACCTTCAAGATTAACAATACTGCCGGGTTTACGGTCAACTAAAGCTGTCTCGGAAAGAGTTACAGGAATAAGGTGAACAGTAAAATATTCATCTGTTACTTCGACAACAGTCAGTGAGATCCCGTCAATAGTAATACTTCCTTTTTCAACCATACAAGGCTTAAGACTTTCTGGAAGCGCCACTTCGTATTCGTAGTCATCACCAACTCTTCTGATCGCGCGAACCGGTGAAGTCACATCAACATGACCGGAAACAATATGCCCGCCAAGCCTGTCTCCAACCGCTAGAGCACGCTCCATATTTACTTTACCTCCGATCGGCAATGCACCAAGATTGGTGCGCTTGAGTGTTTCTCCAAGAACATGAAAAACAATTGCCCCGTCAGACTGAACTTTTTCCATCGTAAGACAAGTACCGTTGATTGCGATACTTTCACCATATTTCAAATCAGAAAATGCATTGTCCGGGCGAACAGAAAAAACTCCATCCCCTCCAGAAACATTGCGCTGAACAATTACACCCGTTGTTTCTACTAAACCAGTAAACATTGAATCTCCAAAATATTCACATGCATTATTTTTTTACATATCCAGTGATGGCAAAGTCGCATCCAAGCTGAAAGTTTTGAACCTCTTCAAGCATCAAAGCTTCAGCAAGACTATGAGGATTACTTCCGCCAATAACCGTTCGACTACCTTTTCCTCCGAGAATTTTCGGAGCAATATGAAACTCGACTTTATCAACGATTCCGGCTTCAAGAGCAGAAGCAGCCAACTCTCCACCACCCTCGATTAATAGAGCCATTACATCTTTTTTTCCAAGGTCTAAAAGCAACTCATTCCACTCATTTCCATCTGCGGCAGAGTAAACAAATGGATCACTACCTTCCGGTAATAATTCAACGGCCTGCTCCTTAGTCAAATTACGTGACACAATCACCCGTTGAGGCTGGCAAGGCCAATCTTCAATACTTCTTACAGAAAGTGACGGCTTGTCTTTTCTTACCGTTTCTCCACCAACCAGAACAGCATCAGACCACTGTCTTAACTCCTGCACACGATTCCGCGCAACTTCTCCGGTAATCCACTGGCTTTGACCACTCTCTGTCGCTATTTTCCCATCAAGCGTCATCGCCATTTTCAGAAGGACAAATGGTTTCTTTTCTGAGATCCACTTAAAGAATGCTTCATTTAACTTCAGACATTCGCCTTCCAGCACACCAACGCTCACTTTTATTCCTGCCTTTTCCAAAATATCCACCCCGGCACCGGCATGGTTTGGATTTGGATCAAGAGAACCAATAACAACAGAAGTAACACCTGCATTAATAAGAGCCAGCGTGCAGGGCCCCGTTCTGCCGGTTGTAGAGCAAGGCTCCAGCGTAACATAAGCGACTGCACCTTTACAGTTTTCACCAGCATCGGCAATGGCATTTACTTCCGCATGTGCCTCTCCAGCTTTGTGATGATAACCTTCTCCAACTATTTCACCATCTCGAACAATAACAGCTCCGACCATAGGATTTGGAGTTGTCTTCCCCCATGCCATTTTCGCCAGTTCAATCGCATGCGACATATATTTTATATTCTTATCCATAAATTAAACCTTCACTTTTAGCCACCATCAAAATACAACTAAAACGCAGACAAAAAAATAGGGCAAGCAAAAACTGCCGCCCTACTTTGAAACAACTCAACACTAAGCTTCTTGTAAAACTTCACCAAAAAGAGCAGTTGTATAATACTCTGGATCAAAAGGTTGCAGATCATCAGGCTGCTCGCCCATTCCCACAAAATAGATTGGAAAATCAAATTCATCTTTGATTGCAACCGCCGTACCGCCTTTGCCTGTACCGTCAAGTTTAGTAATTACCAGTCCGTTCAGATCGGCAAACTTGGAAAACTCACGAGCCTGAACAATAGCGTTTCCGCCAAGACTTGAGTCCACCGTCAACCATGCGTGCTGAGGAGCTTCCGGATAAACTTTCTTAATTGTTCGAGTCATCTTAGCCAGCTCTTCCATCAAACCTTTAGAAGTGTGCTGGCGTCCAGCCGTATCAATTATCAGAATATCAGCATTTTTAGCCAATGCCGACTCAACGGCATCGTAAGCAACGGCAGAAGGGTCTGCTCCATGCTTTGAAGAAACAACCTGAACATCAGTTCGTTCGCCCCACTTTTTCAGCTGCTCTGCAGCAGCCGCTCTCCACGTATCACAGGCTGCAAGCATCACTTTCTTGCCCTCGCCCTTCCACTTTTGAGCCAGCTTTCCAATAGTAGTCGTCTTACCGCTACCGTTTACGCCTACAAACAAAATAACATTCAGTTTTCCGTCTTCGAATTGAACTTCCGAGACCTCAGTACCAAGGATAGACATAACTTCCTGATGGGCAACTTTGACAATTTCTTCAGAAGTCTTAATCAACCCGCGAGAATACCGGTCACGAATATCGTCAACAATTCTCAAACTGATATTAACACCGAAGTCCGCACTGATAAGAGCAGCCTCAAGCATTTCGTAATCATCTTCGGTCCAGACTTTCGTACCGGAAAAAACTCCTCCGATTGAACGAGTTATTGACGTCGAGGTCTTCTGAAGACCTTTTTTAAAAACTGAAAATAGAGATTTCATTTAAAGCATAAACCTTTTGAATTAAGCTTTCTTTCTTAAAGAGATAAGACTATCGCGCCGAGCGGTCAAGCGAGTCTTTCAATTTGTTCAATACACCGTTGATAAACTTAGCTGATTGCTCGTCACTAAAATCTTTAGCGATCTCAATAGCCTCGTTAATACTAACGATTGGCGGAACATCTTCCGAAAACAGCATTTCGTATGCGGCAACGCGCATAACATTCTTATCAACGACAGCCATACGGTCAAGCTTCCAGCTATCTGCACATCTTTCGATCTCCGAGTCAATTTTTTCAAGATTTTCCTTTACACCGGAGATAAGCTGCTCTGCAAATTCACGACCTTTACGGTAAATTCTGTTCATAGGAAGAATTTCAGATTCTTCAACTTGTGTCCAGAACACTTCCTTAGTCTCAGAAAGACTTTCGTCTAAAGAAGCACTTTCCAAGGAGTCGGACTGAAAAAGGAACTGCATTGCAAATTCACGACCAACACGTTTGAAGTGCAGCTGTGTTAAATTTTTATTCGAATTATTATCACTCATATCAGATTACTTCCCTGCAAGCTCGCGCGTTAGGTTTGCCATTTCGATTGCCGCCAAAGCTGCGTCTGCACCTTTGTTTCCGGCTTTAGTTCCGCTTCTTTCAATTGCCTGCTCAATATTGTTTGCAGTAATAAGACCGTATGTTACAGGAACACCGCTCTCAAGACTGATCTGACAAAGACCTTTAGCAACTTCGCCGTTTAGAAGGTCAGCATGTGTAGTTGCCCCCTGGATCACAACACCAAGAGAAAGAACTGCGTCATACTTACCAGTTTCAACGAATTTTTTAGAAGCAAACGGAAGTTCGTATGCACCAGGAACCCAAGCAACGTCGATATTGTTAACATCACCACCGTTACGAACGATCGCGTCTACAGCACCTTCCAGAAGTTTCTCTACAAAAAAAGCATTAAAGCGACTGCAAGTGATCGCAAACTTAAGACCATTTGCATTCAATGTGCCTTCAAAAACATTTTTAACTGTTTTATCCATCATGATTATTTACCTCTATATTTTATTTTTCTTTTTTAATTTTAGTATCTAAGTCGTTCAGCATGTGCCCCAACTTCTCTTCTTTAGTCTGAAGATAAAATTCATTGTGGAAATGAGGCTTAATAATAATTGGAACACGCGATGTGATTTCCAGTCCATATCCATGAAGACCAACAAGCTTTCTAGGGTTATTAGTCATAAGGCGGATGCTGTTCACACCAAGTTCTTTAAGCATTTGAGCGCCGAGCCCATAGTCTCTCAAGTCAGGAGCAAAACCAAGTTCAACATTTGCTTCAACAGTATCTCTACCGTGATCCTGCAGGTGGTAAGCGTGAAGTTTGTTAAGAAGTCCGATTCCACGTCCTTCCTGACGCATGTAGATAATTACTCCCTCGCCTTCTTCGGCAATCATTTTCATAGAGGCATCAAGTTGATCTCCGCAATCGCAGCGTCCAGAACCGAAAACATCTCCAGTAAAACATTCGCTGTGAACGCGGCAAAGCACATTATCTTTACCTTTAAGATCACCCATGTAAAGAGCCAGGTGCTCTTTGTCATCGACAGGAGAGCTATAAAGTCTAAGTTTAAAATCACCGTGCTTAGTTGGAAGCTTCACTGTCTGTTCTGCTTTAACCAACGTTTCTGTACGGCGGCGGTACTCAATCATCATTTCAATTGAACACCATTTCAGGTTATGTTTTTTCACATATTCCTGAAGTTGAGGGATACGAGCCATTGTCCCGTCTTCATTCATAATCTCACAGATTACTCCAGAAGGATACAGTCCGGCAAAGCGGGCCAGATCAACCGCAGCTTCAGTATGTCCTGCTCGTCTTAGGACTCCACCATCTTTTGCAACAAGTGGAAAAAGGTGACCCGGGCTTACGAAATCTTCTTTTGTCGTCGCTGAATCAATCATATCCGCAATAGTTTTTGCGCGGTCTTGAGCTGATATTCCAGTTGTCGTTCCAAATTTGGCATCAATACTTTTTGTAAACGCAGTTTTGTACGGGTCAGTTTCGTCACCAGCCATAGGTCCAAGCTGAAGTTCTGCAGCGCGATTTTCAGTAATAGGCATGCAGATCAGACCACGCCCGTGAGTCGCCATAAAGTTAATTATTTCAGATGTGGCCTTTGATGCTGCACAAACCAAATCACCTTCGTTCTCTCTATTTTCATCATCTGTAATTACAACGACTTCACCATTGTGAATTGCTTCGATTACTTCTTCTACACTATTAAATTCGACAGACATAATTTCCTCACCTTATTACCAAGCTTAAGTCATTTTTATCAGGGCAAAAAAAAAGCCCTGACACAATCAGGGCATAAAGTACACAAAAGAGTGAACTGAAATCTTCTATCATCCAGACTATACTGTCGGTTGCGGATTTTCACCACATCAGTTACTTTTAAAAGAACTCGCGGACTATAACCGCCGGTAAGGAATTTCCTCAACTTTCATCAAGAATCACCTTGCCCTGAAGATTCATAGTCAATTTAAAACGAAAAGCCAAAATTACTACATAGGCTTCAAAAATGTTTTATCTAAACTTATAACTAAAACCTTCGATAAATCAATTACCCCACCTGTGAATTGATCTCTTTAATGATCGACACAAGCCGGGGTGCATTCTCGCGGCCAAATAATCCCCTGAATCCATCCTGATAGTTTTTAAACGGCTGTTCTCTTAAGCGCTCTAAAGCCATGTAACCATTCTTTTCAAAGTGCTCGATAATGATATAAATACTGTCAATCTGATTCGGGTTGAACGCATTCTCATCCAGATAACCAGCAAAAGCCTTACTCAGAGCTTCTTTGTCCATTCCTACAAGTGAGCGGACAAATGCCGGCAATGACTGACCGTCCCGATTCT
>JAUVCU010000343.1 GCA_030590715.1 Lentisphaeria bacterium | reverse complement strand
GCCATAGATCTCGCTTTAAACAAAGGTAACATCCAGGTTAACAACATTGACTTCTCCAATACAAAAGGTCTTAAAGGTCTGGCTTTCAAAGGAGATGTTGGTCTCGACGAACACTTGGATATGGTCTGTGAAGTCGATACGGGAAAAGAATATTTCCCTGTCATACCAATTCCTATTACGGGAACTGTTACCGATCCAAAATTTTCTGTAGCAAGTATTGGTAACCTTCTGATCGATAAAGCTAAGCAGGGCGTTATAGAAGCAAAAGATAAAGTAATAGACGCAGTGAAAGATCCGACAAAACTTTTTGAATTGATAATGGACAAAGATAAACGGGAAGAAGCGGGTGAAGATCTGCTTGGAAATATACTTGGCGGGAGACGTAAAAAGAAACAACAGGAAAAGCCGGAAGAAACCACTCCGCAGATTGAAACAGAGCAGGTAGAAGAAAACCAACCCGTCGAAAAGCAGGAAACTGAAAAAGAAAGAAAGAAACGAAGGAAAAAAGAAGCAACAGAACAACTTCTCAATGAAGTATTTAAACTGTTCTAATCATTTCTTTACTTTTATTACAGCAAAAAAATCCCGTACTCGAAAGAGCACGGGATTTTTATTTATCAGGAACTACTTGTTCAGCCCGAAAAGGTACCTATCAACGTTATTCGCAGTGATAACACCGTAATTCGCAGCACCAAGCCAACCAGACATGATAATTCCAACAGAACCGGCATGGAAAAGTCCGCCAACTTGTTTGTGAAGATTCATACTGATATCAAGACCTTCGAACTTCGTCCCGAATGACGTTCCACCCGGGGCAAGCGTGTAATGCTCGAATGTTTTCGGCGTTGCTGCTTCAACGTAGTCAATCTTGTCTGCAACTCCAGGAATATACTTATCGAGAGCGGCAATCGTGTCGTCGATCATCTTCTGCTTATCGCGTTTGTAATCTTCTTCGCTCAAGCAAGCCCAGTCGTCGTAGTTCGCATTAGTCGATGCAACTACCGTGTAATCCGGTTCTGCATCCGGACGAAGTTCCGGATAGTAAACCGAGTATGTTCGGCTTGTAATATCTTTTGAAAGCAGCTTATCTGAACTGTATTCCGGGCAGTTCGATGTAAAAAGAAGATCTCCGATATAATCTATCTTTTCCCCCGGTTTGAATCCCATATAAACCTGGCAGCTACTGTTGTTGATACGTACAGGTTTTACTTTCGCAAGAAACTCTTCTGAAAAATGCTCTTCTCCAACCCATTCCTTAATTGTCGAAATGATATTTCCGTTAGACATAACAGAGTCACAAGCGATATCTTTTCCTGCAACGATAGCTCCGACTATTTTACCGTCTTCAATTTTAGCTTTTTCGAAACGAGAGCGCAGAAGAATATCAACACCATTTTTAGTAAGTTCAGCTTCCATCATCTCAAGCATTTTGTCTGTACCACCCTCGAAAGTGTAGCACCCTTTGCTCATGAAGTTAGAAAATACGATACCGTATGTGATCGCTGGTTCGTTGACCGTAGAACCATTAGCATACGTGATAGGCTCCATTAGAAGACGCATTACATCATTTCGACCAGGGAAGAACTTCTCGAAAAGATCTTTTGTCTTCATATCATTCTGATCGTAGTAGTTCATATCGGCAAGTTCTTTGTAGAATGCGTCAACGACTTCCTGCTCAAGATCAAATTGAGCTACAAGCTTCTTCGTGAAATCTTCTTTCGTAAAATCTGTTTCAAAGCTGAATTGAGGGTTATCGAAACGAACACCTTTAACCTGAACAATTCTGTCTGCCATATCCTGCGACCAGTAGCGGCGAAGAGTCTTTTTCATCCCAATAGGAAATCCGTGTAGTGAAACGTCGAAAATGTGGTTCTTTCTTTTGAAGTATGTAGCTAGACCACCAAGTAGAAAATGCTGTTCAACAAGAAGAACCTTGTTACCATTTTTCGCGAGAATATTTGCAGATGTAAGTCCGGCAAGACCACTACCCGCAACGATAACGTCATATTTATCTGACACTTCGTCTATCTTAATACGTCCCATCTATATAACCCTTTATTTATAATACTATTTTTTAGATATCAATTTTGGTTGGTAAATGTAGCAACATAACATAGAAAAGCAAAAGAAATGACCGGTCGAAATCTGCTAATAATTTGTGTAAAACCGATCTTGTGTAAATCGCCGTACCTTATTCACAGCAAACGAATTGTATTCCCCCCAATAGAAATTAAGTTTTGAGCACACAACGTAACCTTTAAAAAGTAGAATTGATTGTGGATTTAAAACTTTTAGAATACCTAAGAAGCTTCATGACAGAAGCCAGAATACAGAAAATCGAAGATATACTTTCGGAGCGAACACGGCACCTTGCAGTTGTTCTTGAAAATATTTATCACCCGCACAATGCCAGTGCGATAATCAGGAACTGCGACTGTTTCGGAATTCAGGATATGCACATTATCGAAAACAGGTTCGACTACACACCGAATACCGATGTTGCACGCGGAGCGAAAAAGTGGGTGGACCTCCACTATTATAACAGCAGTAAAAATCCGACAATGGACTGCATCAACGAGCTGAAAAAGAATGGATATAAAATCGCTGCGACCAGCCTTCGTGAAGATACGGTCGATATCAAAGATCTTCCCGTTGACGAAAAAATAGCATTGATAATGGGAACAGAAGATACCGG
>JAUVCU010000223.1 GCA_030590715.1 Lentisphaeria bacterium | reverse complement strand
CTCCGGCTGCTAGATTCGAACTAGCGACCAAGTGATTAACAGTCACCTACTCTACCGCTGAGCTAAGCCGGAACAAAAAAAGTACAGATTTTCAAAAAAGAATGGCTCCGGCTGCTAGATTCGAACTAGCGACCAAGTGATTAACAGTCACCTACTCTACCGCTGAGCTAAGCCGGAACAACAAAATCAGATAAATGGCTCCGGCTGCTAGATTCGAACTAGCGACCAAGTGATTAACAGTCACCTACTCTACCGCTGAGCTAAGCCGGAACATATATCTAATTATAAACTCAAAAAAGTGGCTCCGGCTGCTAGATTCGAACTAGCGACCAAGTGATTAACAGTCACCTACTCTACCGCTGAGCTAAGCCGGAACATTTCTTTGTGTTACCCTCATATTGAGTGCGCCATAATAATACAATCCATTACCTTATTTACAAACCAGGGTAAGTCATATTTTACGACTTTTTTCTTTGCTCAAACAACTAGGCGTGCAAAGCAGCCTGTCTTTTATAATGGTCTTCAATTACAAGAGCAGCCATAGCCTCTACAACGGGAACAGCTCTCGGGAAAATAGAAGGGTCGTGGCGACCATGAGTCTCACACACCACCTCATTACCGTTCACGTCAATAGTATCCTGAGCCAGTCCGATAGATGGAGTCGGCTTGAAAGCAACTCTAAAAACAATCTCATCTCCATTCGAGATACCACCCAGAATACCACCCGAATTATTTGTTTTGAATCCGTCTTTAGTTATCTCGTCGTTATTTTCTTTACCGGTCATCTCTGCAACAGCAAAACCTGCACCGATCTCAAAACCTTTAGTAGCACCGATCGACATAATAGCTTTAGCCAGATCTGCATCTAGTTTATCAAATACTGGATAACCCAATCCTGGTTCAACTCCAGTAATTCTACATTCAACAATACCACCGACACTATTTTCAGAATTTCTTGCTTCTATTATTTTGTCAATGATTTTTTTAGCAGCAACAGGATCAGCTGCTCTAACAATATTTTTTTCGATTTCGTCAAAGTCTATATTTTCACATTCAATTCCTGCAGCTCGCTTAGTATAGGCTGTAATTTTAACTCCACGTCTTTCAAGAAGCTTTTTAGCAACTGCACCAGCCGCAACACGTCCAATCGTTTCACGACCAGACGAACGACCACCACCGCGATAATCTCTATGTCCGAATTTTTTAAAGAATGTAAAGTCCGCATGCCCAGGCCGGAAAAGATCTTTCACGTCGTCATAAGCGGAAGAATTAGCATCTTTATTATAAACGACAAGCATGATAGGAGTACCAGTCGTCTTTCCCTTAAAGATACCGGAAAGAACCTGAACAGTATCGCTTTCAGCACGTGGGGTAGTCACATCGGACTGGCCCGGTTTTCGACGATCTAAATCGCCCTGAATGTCTTCAAGTGTAATCTCAACGCCAGGCGTAACGCCATCGACGATAACTCCAACGGCCCCACCATGAGACTCTCCGAATGTAGTAATCTTTAAAAGCTTACCAAATGTACTACCGCTCATGGATATACTCCTCTACTTTTGCAATAACATCTCTTCTTACTTTATATAAAGGCTCATCGCCCAACTCTATTGTTAAATTAGAGAAACGCTCATAATAAGGTTCTCTGTCCTTACAGATCTTAGCAAAATCTCCATAAGGGTTTTCTTCACTTAGGAACGGAGGTCTTCCGTTTCTCATAACGCGTTCAAATAAAAGCTTCGGTTCAGTTTTTATATAAACAAATGTTCCAAATTCCTCTAGTTCTTTTTCAAGGTCAGGATTACACGCAAGTCGTCCACCAAGAGAGATCACATGATGTGACGAGCTTCTTTTAACTCTCTCGCACAAAGCTTTAAAAACTCTCGCCTCTGCTTTCTGAAAACCATCAGCTCCATACTTTTTGAAAAACTCACGACAAGAGAGCTTTTCTCCGGTATTTTCAAAATGATCTTTAACGATCAGGTCATCCGTATCAAAAAATGAACAATGCAAATGTTTTGCCAGAGCCTTACCATGAGTGCTCTTTCCACAATGCTTCATTCCTGCCATTAAAAAGTCCATCATTATCCCCTATTTCATTTTAGATACTAAAAACACACAAGTCGAAGCGAATACATTAGGTAGTATCTTAGCCAGTCCAGGCAAATTATTTCTCAGCGGGTATTGCTTCAGTATAGTAATTCCCAACTGATTACAAAGGTTTTTAAAATCAGTTATAGTAGCCAGATGAATATTGGTCGTGTCATACCACTGAGAAGGAAGAGTTTTAGTAACAGGCATTTTTCCACCAAACATCAGTTGAAGTCTCGCGTTCAAATACCCCATGTTGATAAAACTGATAATCCCTTTATCTCCAACTCTCAACATCTCCTGCATAATAAGATCAGGCCTTTCGACAGCCTGAAGAGTATGACTCAAAACAACATAGTCATACGATCCATCACAAAACTCATCCAATCCATCATTAAGGTTTTTATGAATAACAGAAGCCCCGTTTCGGACACACTCCATCACCATATCCTGGCAATATTCGACTCCTATTCCACTAACATTTTTCTCGAGTTCCATAAGTCTAAGAAGCGACCCGTCACCACAGCCCAGGTCAAGCATTGAAGACTCTGGGTTTATCAGACCCATAATAACTTTATAATCACTTCTTAAAGATGCACTTTCTCGCAGCTGCTCAACCATTTCTTACCTCCATAAAGCTGTTGCGGATGAAGTTGGACAATAAACTACCCAAAGCATCCACTTCCAGAAGAAAAGAATCATGCCCGTAACTCGAGTCAATATTACAGTACGTAACATTCATTCCATTTTTCAGCATAGCTTTAACAACATCCTGAGATTGGGTAGGTGGAAAAAGCCAGTCGCTGGTAAACGAAACCATCATAAGAGGCATTGTTACATCTTTCAGGGCTTCAGACAGATCTCCGCCTGCTTTCTCTGAAATATCAAAATAATCGATAGCGCGAGTTATATACAGGTAACTGTTTGCATCAAATCGCCCGACAAAACGGTTCCCCTGATATTTCAGGTAACTTTCAACGGCGAAATCACCTTGAAAGTCGAAAGAGTAATTATCATTCTCCTGCAGATTTCGTCCGAACTTATTATCCATAGATTCTTCACTCAAATAAGTGATATGAGCCAGCATACGAGCTGTAGCCAGACCATTTTCAGGAATGCATTCCTCGTATTCGCCCTTATTCCAGTTCGGGTCACTCATAATGGATTCACGTCCAACCCAGTTAAAAGCGATTCCCTGAGGAGAGATTCTTGAAGTTGTTGCGATAGCACAAACACTGCTGACCGCTTCCGGGTAGTTTACAGCCCACTCAAACACCTGCATTCCACCCATAGAACCGCCAAGGACACACAGCCACTTTGAGATATCCAAATGCTGCATAAGTCTGTGCTGAGCACGAATCATGTCCGCAATCGTTATAACAGGAAAATTCATGTTATAGCGTTGCCCTGTTTTAGGGTTAATAGAGCGGGGACCGGTAGAACCGCTGCACCCTCCTATCGTATTACTGCAGACAACGAAGTATTTATCTGTATCTATATATTTGCCGGGACCGACCATTTCGTCCCACCAGCCAGGTTTTTCATCATCCTCGGAATTATAACCGGCGACATGCGCATTGCCGGAAAGAGCATGAGTGATCAGGATAGCATTTGAAGCATCGCTGTTAAGCGTACCATACGTCTCGTAACATATATTTACCGGACCAAGTTTTTTACCGCAATCCAGCTTAAGAGCATCTTCATCAGTCTCTCCAAATGTATAAACCTGTGGTGTTACAATCCCTACACTGTTTTTATCCATTTTGAGCCTTAATTCATATTATTTTTAATAATCGAAAGATAACTTCATTAGCTAATTTTTCAAAACGCATAGTTTGCTGTAGAAAGTAATAAGGGCTATTTATTTTAATAAAGTAAACAAGTTTCTAAAAAAGAATGCAAACGGTATTAGGAAAAGGTGAAATAATGATTGCGATAGTAGACTTATGCGTTATCCCGATGGGAGTGGGAGTTTCGGTTTCAAAGTACGTGGCGGAATGCCAAAAAGTTCTGGAAGAAT
>JAUVCU010000228.1 GCA_030590715.1 Lentisphaeria bacterium | reverse complement strand
TGTGCCGTTGGCACAGCTGTGCGGAATTCATTCTCATATTCCTTTTTTTAAAATGCAACAATGTTTTATGAGACGTGCCGTTGGCACGACAATTCTTTTCTATGATTTGTCCTATGGTTGCGCTTCGCTCCACCATAGGCTTATATACATTGTGCCGTTGGCACAAATAGAAATTATATACAAAATATTCCGACCCACAATCGCTTCATGTAATGCATACCTTTGGTACGCTATTTTCTTGAGGTCGATCATCATTCCTATGGTTGCGCTTCGCTCCACCATAGGCTTATATACATTGTGCCGTTGGCACATGGATTATATCCCCCAATAACTTATACACATGAAACATGTTTTTTAAAATACAAAAAAGCCGCGGTCTTCGAATGAAAACCGCGGCTTGAATACTTCAATTTTATACTAAAGCAAAATAGGCAAAGCCAAGTTTACTTTAATTTTGATCACCAGTTAGCAAATAAGGGCAATCAATCGGCAAAAAGCCGATGTCATGAAAATGACTAGACTGAAAAATCAGTCATTTCGTCAAACTTAAGGTATTTGTAGATAGAATCCATTTTACCGTCAAGTTTAGCAGCGACGATCTTCTTGTACTCGGCAGGAGTAGGAAGTTCACCTTTAAGAGCGACAACAGCAGCCAGCTCGGCAGATCCAAGATAAACTTGAGCATCTGTACCAAGACGGTTGTTGAAGTTACGAGTCGAAGTAGAGAACACAACAGCTCCGTCCTTAACACGCGCCTGATTCCCCATACAAAGCGAACAACCAGGAATCTCCATACGAGCTCCGGCCGCCGCAAATTTCGAATAGTACCCTTCTTTCTTCAGCTGTTCTTCATCCATTTTTGTCGGAGGACAAACCCAAAGAAGAACGTCAGCGAAACCTTCACCGTCAAGAACTTCAGCAGCAGCGCGGAAGTGACCGATGTTAGTCATACAGCTACCGATAAATACGTCATCGATTTTAGCGCCCTGAACTTCAGAAAGCTTTTTAACATCATCCGGATCATTAGGACAAGCAAGGATCGGCTCATCTAGTTCGTCAAGATCGATCTCGATGATCGCAGCGTATTCAGCATTTGCATCACCACTCAACAGCTCACCGTTTTTGATCCACTCTTTCACATCTTCAATACGGTTAGCAAGTGTTTCAGCATCGCCATATCCGCCTTTGATCATCTCTTCCATAAGAACGATGTTCGATTTCATGAATTGAACGATCGGCTCGCGGTCAAGTTTGATTGTCGCAGCAGCAGCAGAACGCTCAGCAGCAGCATCTGTCAGCTCGTAAGCCTGATCAACAGTAAGTTGTGGAAGACCTTCCATCTCAAGAATACGACCGGCAAAGATATTTTTCTTATTCTTCTTCTCAACAGTCATAAGACCATCTTGAATCGCCTGGTAAGGAATCGCGTTTACAACGTCGCGAAGTGTTATGCCTGGTTGAAGCTCTCCTTTGAATTTAACAAGAACAGATTCCGGCATATCAAGAGGCATAACTCCAAGAGCAGCAGCGAAAGCAACCAGTCCGGATCCGGCAGGGAAAGAGATTCCAACAGGGAAACGAGTATGAGAATCACCACCAGTACCAACAGTATCCGGCACAAGAAGGCGGTTCAACCACGAGTGGATAACACCGTCACCAGGACGAAGAGAAACACCTTTACGATCCATGATATAATCAGGAAGTGTAGCGTGAGTGATCACATCTGTTGGTTTCGGGTAAGCGGCTGTGTGACAGAAAGACTGCATCACAAGATCCGCATTGAATTTAAGACATGCAAGCTCAGTGATCTCACCGGCTGTCATTGGTCCCGTTGTATCCTGTGATCCAACAGTCGTCATTTTTGGAAGACAAGAAGTTCCCGGAAGAATTCCATCAACGCCACATGCTTTACCAACCATTTTCTGAGCAAGAGTATATCCCTGGTCAGCTGTAGGAACTGGGTTATTTGGAACAACAAATAGTCCAGACTCGTCATTCGAGCTCATTCCAAGCGCAACGCGAGCTTTCTCAGTAAGCTGTTTTCCGATGATAAGTGGAACACGTCCACCAGCACGGTATTCGTCAAGAATTGTATCAGGCTTAACAGCGTAGCTAGTCAGCTCGTTACCATCTTTGTCTGTAATAAGACCTTTTGTCGGGTAAACTTTGATTACCGTTCCAGTAGTAAGAGCAGAAACATCGGCCTGAATCGGAAGTGCTCCAGAATCCTCAGCAGTGTTAAAGAAGATCGGAGCAATTGTGCTACCGATAACAACACCACCACGACGCTTGTTCGGAACACATGGAATGTCATCTCCAATGTGCCATAGCATTGAGTTACAAGCAGATTTACGCGATGAACCAGTACCAACAACGTCACCAACGAATGTTACCGGCAGGTCAGAATCAGATTTAAGGTTAGCGATCTGCTGCGGACCTTCAGGGAAAAGAACTCCACCCATGCATGTTGAGTGAAGAGGAATATCGGCACGAGTGAACGCGAATGAAGCTGGAGAGAAATCATCAGTATTGATCTCACCGTCAACTTTATAAACAACCGATTCGATTACTTCTTCAACTTCAGGAAGTGATGTAAACCACTCTCCATTTGCCCATGAAGTAACAACATCTTTTGCAACTGCGTTTCCAGCCTGAGCAAGGGCCCAAACGTCATAAAAACGGTTTACCGAAAGAACCATATTTTTAAGGCCAGTAGCTGCTACAGTTGCAAGCTCGCTTTTTTCTTCAACAAGTTTGATCAGTCCGTCAAGGTTGTATCCACCAACCATCGTTCCAAGAAGTTCAACAGCGCGTTCAGCAGTGATAAGAGCCGTCGACTCTTCACCGTGAGCGACTTTGAATAGGAATTCAGCTTTAACCTGCGCAGCCGGGTCAACACCAGGATTAATGCGGTTTGTGATAAGGTCAACCAGCTCGTCTTCTTTACCAGCCGGAGGATTTTTTAGAAGTTCAACAACATCTTCAGTTTGTTCTTTTGTCAATGCAAGAGGTGGAATCCCCTCTGCCGCACGCTCTGCTACGTGCTTATTATACTCTTCAAAAAATTGAGACATAACACACTCCTTTTGAAAGGTTTCTAATTATACCGCAAGCGGTAGTTCTCTATTTGTTTAATTGCTTTAATCGAGCTTAAATCTGCAGTTTGAAAGCTAATATTTAACCCGCTTAAAATATATATCAAAAGCGCCCGTACAATACTATAATTTCGGGCAAAAAAAAAGGACATCTATATTAGATGTCCTTAGAAATAACGAAGTATTTCAGGTAAAAAGCTTACTCAGCTTTTAGTTTTGGAAGACCAAGAACTTTGTCCCCTTCTTTCCATTTACCTTCTTCAATCATTTTGTCGATTCTCTCGAAACGCTTTAGTACGTTACGCTTCTTACCGATCTTTCCACCAACTCGTAGACTTGCATGTAATGACATATTTTCACCTCATTATATTAATTGTTTTTTATATTTTACGTAATTTGATGCATAATATTGTTTAGAATTCAATTCTGTCAAATCAATATACGTTTTTTCAAAGCAAAATTAACCATTCCATTTTCAAGCGGAATATGATATACTTGCGACCTCGAAATAAATGCTGTTTCAACCCTCAAATTACACAAAGATATATGAAATCAAAATCATTCATCATCACTTTTTTGTTCTGCATTCTTCTGCAGTCTACCGCGAAACCGGAGATCAGGCAAATAGAAGTATTCCAGACGACAGATATTCACAGTGAATTTGAATCCTGGCGGCAGGACAAAAGTCACGGCTGGATGAAGCTGGCAACAATTATCAAAAAGGAGCGCGCCAGAGCAGGAATGAACAACTCACTACTGATCGACTGCGGAGATACGGTTCAGGGCTCACTTATAGCTTCTCAGACTAAGGGAATGGCTGCTGTAAAAATGCTCAATCACTTACAATACGACGCGTGGGCAATTGGAAATCATGAGTTTGATTTCGGACTTCAGG
>JAUVCU010000026.1 GCA_030590715.1 Lentisphaeria bacterium | reverse complement strand
TAATTGAGCAGGAAGGAACTGTGATGTAACAAAAAGACGGACCTCGTGCAAGATCCGCTTTTTTCTGGCCGGTAAATTATTTATTCGGGCGACCATGTGTTGGAGAAATTACTTGTGTATAACCCTGTGATTATAGACGTTGCCTCCATGGCATTCATAAAAATGACATTCTGGGTGAATTTATAACTTTCATTTTCTTTTACTAAAATATTGAGTTTGATCAGCTCCTGTCGTTTTTCTAAAAGTGCTTCAGGGTATCCCTCTTCAAGCATATCATCTAAAACCGCTTCTGATTCTTTCATGATAGAAAAAGCTTCACCAGGCCCAACATGACTGGTTGCGGTAATCTCTTCATTTGAGAAATGAAGGATTTCTGGCTCGCTTTGAACCTCTGTTTTCTCTGCTGGAGTTGGAGGCTCAATTTCAGACAATTCTTCTTCACTACCGGCAATAGACTCCAAGTCTTCCATTGTAAGTGGTTCTTCTTCGGTCGCCTCAGTAAGTGTTAACTCTTCTGTATTTGCGGCGGTTTCTTCGATTATTTCTGTTTGAGGTAACTCTTCAACTTCATTGGTCACTTCTTCTAGATCTTCCTCGAGCGAGTCTTCTTCCTGCAAATCGAAGCTTTCCATTATAGGCTGTACTTCGTCAATTGTTGCTTCTCCACCTTCACTATCTTCCTGGGTCACAGGATGAGGTAGTTCAAGTTCTTCTTCAAGTTCAATAATTGCATCGAGATCATTTAACGTGATTTTAGATTTTTCGCTGCTGATTTCTTCATCAGCACTGTTAGTGATCTCTTCCAGCTCATCCATCACTTGAAGGATTTCCGCTTCTTCCAGTTCGGGGTTGATATCGGTAAGTTCGCAGGCTGTCGTGTTCTCTGGGATATCAATATTGTGGATTACACTGGAACTGCTTTGATAGTCAGCGATTATATCATGTTCATCCAAATCAAGGTTTTCTTCTTCTGATTTATCATTGGCTATGGGATTGTAAGTCTTCTCGTCCCTTGTTGTGTGCTGCTTCGATTTTAAAAAATCAGCTTCTTCGTCGTTTACATTCTCGGGTGATACCAAATCATAAGAACGCTGCCATTGTGCCTGATATGTTTTTATTATGGTCTCAAGTAAGTCTGTTGTAAGCTGTGCGGAGTCTCCACCAAAATTTGCTTCAGTAAGTGATTTTTCTATGTCTTTCAGATCGTCTTTGAAGAATTTGAGTAGTTCTGACCTGAGCTCCAGCTCTTTGGCAAGAATCCATTCTATGCATTCTTTGTTGTCAATGAGTACGTTAAGCTTATTTTCAAAGCTCTGCATATTACTCATAACCACTCTCCCACGTTTAGCCGTGTTTATGTTAAGGCCTATTTTCTTAATAGTTAATAAGCTGATTATAGCATGGATAGCAGATCTGATGCAATGGATATTACAGTATGGACACGTGCTGGAGTCTTTGAGTTTTGAGCCGTTCCCTAGTAATGTGGTGGCTTTTCATCAGCCAGTGTACGGTGTTCTTCCTGAGTCGAGTTTTCTTTCATCATAAGTTTTACCGCAGAAATCTGATTGTTGATATCATCTATTTCAAGTTGCTGTTTGTAGATAACATCGTTGAGTTGCTCGATCAGGTGGTCCTGAAATGCAGTCAATGATTCTAATTTGATTATTCTGTCTTCTAGTTCGTTCATTGTTTCTTCCCGTATTTATGTGGGCAGACAATGTAACACAGTAAATAAAAACCTCACGGTATTTATGTGACAATTTTGAGTTTGCCAAAATAGCGCGAATGAGGAGGTAATTACCGTTCAATTATTTATGTAGAACTAGGTTGTGAACAATCGTTGTTTTTTACTAAAATAGAACTATAATTCCCGAACTTTATAGAAGTAATAATTAGAATAAATTATGTTAAATATATTTAGGTAGTGTAAAAAATGACGAATCAACCAGAAAAACTTGTATATATAGTAAGTCTTGGTTGCCCTAAAAACTTTGTTGATACAGAGGTAATGGCGGCAGCTTTGCTTCAAGCTAATATCGGTATAACTCCTTATCTTGAGGAAGCTGATATTTATATGATTAATACGTGTGCTTTTATTCCAGATGCACGAAATGAAGCATCTGATACAATAAAAGACGCTTTGGATTGGAAAGCAGAGGCTCCTGAATTTCTTTCTGTTGTGGTGACAGGATGTCTTAATCAATGGGATGTTGATGGGATCTACAAAGAACAATTCCCGGAAGTAGACCTGTGGCTTGGAATAAGTGAAGTGGAAAACGTTCCTGAGCACATGTCTAACATGCTTGGTGGCGGACTTAAGGAAAAGATGATCAGGACTAAACGTCCAAAATATCTTTACGACCACAACACGCCACGAATCCAGCTGACTGCACCTCATTATGCGTATCTTAAAATTGCAGAAGGGTGTGATCATAACTGTAGTTACTGCAGTATTCCGCGTATACGTGGGAAGCTGAGGAGTCGTACATTGGATTCTGCTGTTAAAGAAGCGCAGGCTTTTATCAATAACGGTGTAAAAGAGATTATTATTATTGCTCAGGATACAACCTTCTTCGGTGATGATAGTGATGATCCAAACGTAAGCTTGACTGGTTTGATCAAGGAAATTGATAAGATACCTGGAGATTACTGGATAAGAGTTCTTTATACACATCCGGCAAGTTTCCCGGATGAACTGATTGAGGTATTCAACACTTCAAAGCACCTGCTTCCTTATCTTGATATGCCTCTACAGCATATTTCAGATAACATTCTGGAATGCATGGGACGTAAAATTACGACGAAGGAAACGGTTGACCTTCTACACAAGATTAAAAAAGAAGTTCCGAAGATGTGTTTCAGAACGACATTTATTATTGGTTACCCTGGTGAAACCGAAGAGAACTTCCAGGAAATCTATGACCTTTGCAAGGAATTCGAATTTGACCGTATGGGTGCATTTACTTATTCTGCAGAACCGTATACGAGAGCAGCATCATTGGATAATCAAGTTGACCACAAAGTTGCACAGGAGCGATGTGACAAGCTTATGCAGCTGCAGCAGGAAATCTCTTTGTCTAAAAACGAAGCGATGGTTGGTCGAGAGTTTGATGTTCTTGTAGATGTAACTGCGGAAGATGGTTCTGGAGTTGGGCGTTCGTACATGGATGCTCCGGATATCGACAATTCGATCATTATCAGAAATGACGGTTCTGTTATGCCTGGTGATAAAGTAAAAGTTAAAATTACAGGTTACTCAGAATACGACCTTGAAGGTCAATTAGTTTAGTTGTTTAAGACTAACTAATACTTTAATAATTTAATTCCGCATTTATCCATACTCATGGTGAATGCGGAATTGCTTTTTCCCCCTTATGATATTAACTTCAATTTGACTATAAAATCTATAATTGAAGTTAGGAAATCTACACATGAATCTCCCGAATAAAATAACAGTAACAAGGATTGCTCTGATCTTTGTTTTTCTTTGTTTAGCAAGTGTTGGCAAGATAAACGATACTATTGAAACGAATGCATTTGCATACTGGCTTCATTTCGCCGCTTATTGGATTGCAGCATTTGCCGCATGTACAGACTTTGTGGATGGGTGGATAGCTAGAAAATATGACCTTGTAACCGACTTCGGAGCGCTGATGGATCCGCTGGCAGATAAGATCTATGTAGCAACAACTTATATTATGATGGTTTATGCCGAGACTGTTCCTGCTTATTTGGCTGTTATCATTATTTCTCGTGAATTCATGGTTACAGGGCTGAGAACTTTAGCAGCTAAAAAGGGTGTGGTTATTGCAGCCGATAAGCTCGGTAAGATAAAAACAATTCTTCAATTTCTGATTATCGGTGTTTCGGGAGCGTGCTGGATCAATCTTGGAGGAATCACTAGAGCAGATGCAGGTATTGCATACGAGGTAACATTAATTGTTGTCGCAATAATAACTGTAATTTCCGGTCTAAGCTACTTTGTGAGATACAAAAGTTTGTATTTGGAAGACGCATAGCGAAAATTATTCATTCGGGTCTATGTACCCGAACCCCTTGTCTGGATCAGAGTATTTCAGGTCTTCTTTTTTTATGTATCCGAATTGGTACAGAATAACTTCGTGAAGACCTAATAACGTTTTTGCTTCCTTTGTTTTAGGCTCGAACTTTATTGCACCCTGCTGTACTTTCATTCCACCTTTTACAGGCTTAGGATGTATCTCGTAGTAAATAGTGAAATGTTTGCGGATGATATT
This sequence comes from Lentisphaeria bacterium, assembly GCA_030590715.1. GTDB lineage: Bacteria > Verrucomicrobiota > Lentisphaeria > Victivallales > JAUVCU01 > JAUVCU01. The sequence goes on along the minus strand of JAUVCU010000026.1, from coordinate 6,362 downwards.
TTCTCTAAGGTCAGTGTAAAGCGAAAAAAGATCCTGCTGGAGACATTCCGGCAACGGTTCTTTGAGGGCTTCTTCTGATTTATTCAAAAGTTTCTTAATCAGTTCGAGCATATCGCAGACCCATTCGGCCTCCTGCTGCTCCATCTCGATTGCTTTTCTTATCTCGTCGATCTTAAGCATTTTGGTATCTCCTCTTTATATTAATCTTAATAAAAAATTATGGCGAAGTCTAGGGCAGTTTGCTTTATAAATTGTCGACCGTAGCCGGAAAATAAGACATTCTATACTATCTGAAAAATGCTATTCTGAGCTTAGATGTTTTAATTTTGCGATTCTGAGCTATTGTTAATTTATTAAATAAAAAAAGTCAAAAAAGTGTTTTATTCGGGAGTTTTAAAATGGCAGTAGGAGTGACAGTTTTAGGAAGTGGAAGTAAAGGTAATGCAACCTTGATCCATACCGAAAATTCAGGTGTTTTGATAGACAATGGTTTTAGCCGTAAGGAACTTTTGAAGAGACTTGCTGATAACGGGATTAGTCAAGAAGTAATAAAAGCGATAGTAATCACCCATGAACATGGAGATCATGTAAAAGGAGTCCGCGTTCTTGCCGACCATTTGGATATTCCGACGTACTGTACGACCGACACTCTTCGTTATTTAAAGGCAAAAAATAATATAGGAAAGAAACAGGTCTTGTTCGATCCAGGATCCTCTTTTACTATTGAGGAGTTTGTTATTGAGCCATTTTCTGTACCTCACGATGCTGTTCAACCGGTAGCTTTTGTAATTAAAACAGGTGATATTAAAGTTGGTGTTGCTACAGATTTAGGGCAAGTGGGAAAGCTCGCTTTGCAGCGGTTATATGATTGTGACCTACTTTGCCTTGAGAGTAATTACGATATAGATATGCTAAAAAAGGCTGACCGGCCAATCTCTTTAAAGAGAAGGATTATGGGGCGCCACGGTCATCTCGACAATGCCGATGCTCTTGAGTCGCTCGAATTTCTACTGACGGCAAAGACTAAACATCTGATAATGGCTCATGTCAGTTCCGATTGTAATGAGTATGAACTTGTTGAAAGCCTGACAAGTCAGAAACTGGCAGAGATCAATAGAAGTGATATAAATATGCAGGTCGCACGTCAGCATTCCAGCCTTGAGCCTATTTGGATAGATTAACCCTATTCGTCACATACCCCCAAGCATATAATGGTTGGAAATATAAATAGAATTGCATTTATATTTCTAACTAGTTGTCTTAAATATGCAGTTACACTTAGAATGTAGACATAGACCTTTTTTTGTGGCATTGCTTTTTTTATGTGTCTTGAGCGTAAGCTAGTGTTTAGAAATCTAATTATCAGTCTATTAATTCAGGTTTAAATCTTGGATGTATTTTTATGAAATTATCAGTTAAGGTTTCTGTCTATTATGTAATCGTTGGCGCATTGATATGTGCCATAAGTTTTGCTGTATACAGCACTATTACTTACCGTTATATAGAAAACTACATTTCAGAAAGCCATCTTAATGACTCTGATTTTGACGATCTGCATCTTCTTACTGACGATCTGGTCAGGTTCGGTATTGAAGTTTTGATCTGTGCCTTCTCTACTCTGATTGTATTGTTGCTTATTTACTTAAACATTTCTATTGCTCCAATTAAACAAGCCGTTGAGTACGCCAAAGTCTTGTCGGAAGGGGACTGTTCAAAATTGCCGACAGTAACTTCAGGAGACGGTGAAATTGGTCAATTGATGCGTTCACTTGTGCATGTGAGAGATAGAGTGCAGGGAACTCTTCAAAAACTTGATAGGAGCTATCAAAAACAGGAAGAGTCTCTGAAAGAAGTCGAAGCCGCCAGAATGATGAAACGTGATTTTCTGGCGAATATTTCAAGAGGACTGAGAGATCCTTTGAATTCTATCTTGGGGTTTTCAGAGATTATTCTGAAAGAGGTCGAAAAGGGTAAATACGATTATGACCTGCGCGAAAGAGTAAATATTATCTATAACAGTGCGGATCATTTAAACTCACTTATTTCGAATCTTATTGAACTTTCGAAGCTTGATGCCGATCAGATATTACTGAACGAAAAAGTAATATGTCTTTCGGACTTTATGGATGATCTTGTGCAGTACAATATTTTTGAGGCAGAACAGAAGGGAATTTCGATAGGTATTCATTTCACTTCTGATTTACCACAGTTCTTAATAACCGATCAGGAAATCCTCTTCCACACACTTACAAATTTGATTTCCAATGGGATCAAATCATCCTCATTTGGCGGCAATGTTTCATTCGGCGCTGAACTGGAACATTCTGTTTTGACTTTTTGGGTTAAGGACTATGTGCTGGAAACAGACTCAGTTCCATTATCAAAAATATATACGAAGTTTGTTGAATCTGAAACCGAGTTATTCCAGGGGATAAAAGGCTCGTCAATTTTAAGTATGACGATTGCCAAAGCTCATGCAGAGCTGTTGGGCGCATGGATAGAAACAGAACTGACTTCTGACGGTAGCTCTATTTTTAGAGTTTGTTTTGAGGCCAAAGATGTCATCGCATCTAAGGGTGATATAGAAAAGAGTGAAACATGCTGTTATGACGCAGCGAATGATATGGAAGGCAATAAATTTGCAGCAAAAGCAGGTTCTGCATTTGGAGATATTAATCAGTCTGAAGTTATCAACGTGCTGATGGCCGAAAATAATGAATCTAATAGGATGTTGGTCGAGACTATTCTGAATGAGGCTAACTGTGAACTTGAATATGTTGATGATGGAGTTGCTTGCCTTGAAGTATTAAATCGGAAGCAATTCGATATTCTATTGCTCGACCTTCATATCAAAAAAATAGAGGCCATAAAAATCATAGATAAGATACGTGAGAACTCACCTCTTGAGGAACTGCCGATAATAGTGATGGCTGCGTATATCGAGTCCGATGAACGCAGTTCTATTGTTATGGCCGGGGCAAGCGATTTTATTCTGAAGCCTATTGACAGCACCGAACTTATTGATCTCGTGAGAACATGGTATAAAAAACTAAGAGACTAGTTTATCTTCTTTAGAAAAATAACATCCTTATCTATGAATTCGACGGAGCAATTGTATCTCTCGGCAATCCACTGAAATGTTTCTTTTGAGTAAAAGCAGACGTGAGTCATATCGTTTTTGTAATGCCATTTGGCAAACGATTGCTGATCAATCACCATTTTGGTCATAAAGCATAGTAAGCCTTCTACGTCTAATATTTTCACTAAACTATTAAGGATCTCATCTGGTTGGTGGAGGTGTTCAATCACTTCAGTGCAGGTAATGAAATTGTAGGTCTTATTAAGAACCTCTGGTTTATTTGCGTAAAATATGTCAAATACATTCATTATATGTCCAACTTCTTGCAGCATGACTGAAAGTGTCGGGCCTGGTCCCGATCCAAAATCCAGACCAAATGAGTTGCTATCAAGTTTTTCACATAAAGGATTAAATAATCTGCCGAGGAATTTTCTGTAGCCGATATCCGAGGGATCATTCTCGTGCTTGTCGTATTCTTTTTTTTCATCTTCAGAAGAAAGTCTCTGGCTTTCCGGTACGAAAACGAGTGCGCAATCAACACACCTGTAGTAATCTCTTCTTTTATCAGAGCTGAATAAGCTGTTATTTACGCCGCCGCACAGTGGACACTTCAATGTCATACCTCATTAATAAGTGGATAAAAATAAGATATTAACAAATAAATGGGTTATTACAAACGAGAAAAATTAAACTAGGCTGCAAACTGCAACCATCTCCAGGCAAATTCTATATCGGTCTTTTCAAAATACTCTATATTAGGCCGCATGATTGTGTTGCTTACTTTCGTCGCAACTTTTTCCCACTTGTTGTCCCCGACAATTGCGACTCTATTTACTTTGTCCTTGTATTTCAGACCCAGTTTTATATCATCCCAAACCGTTTTAAGTTTTGAACCATGAAAATCGTTTATCTCAATCAATATGTTTGTATATCCAAACATGTCAACAGTTGCCTTAAGTCTTGGGATCAGCCACTCATTATCCCCGTCGTCAAGAGTCCCGCTAAGTCTCAAACCTATCAGACTTTGGTTGCTTTTACATAATCTTTCAAGCATCTTCAGTGCAACTCCTATCTTAACTTCCTGGGACGACCAGTACTGGACAGATGGACTGGTTAATTACATTTTGTGTCACACAACCAAAGATTAAGTGGTGAATCAATCCATGTCTATGTGTGCCCATAATGAGCAGATCCGGCCTTGCTATGTTCTCCTCGCTTAGTATCGCTTCTGTCACGGCCCCAAAATATTGTCTGAAAGTGACGCTTATTCCTATTTCGGAAATCCGTTCCTGATAGTCTGTCAAAAGCTGTTTGATATGCTGACTTGATGTCGCTTTACGTGAGAATAAAAGTTGTGCGTCTGTATCATAATTCGTGGATGGTGTGGATAAAGGTCCTGAGTGAAGTAAAATAATCTTAGCGCCTGCAGCTTTAGCAATTTTTGCAGCAGTATTCAGTATTGCTTCTGTAATATCTGAAAAGTCAATTGCAACCATTATCCGCTTCATAATAACCTCCGAAAGCGACTGCTCCCTTATATACATTCTCTTCCAGTTTACTAATAAAGTCAATGCAAAAAGAGCCTTCATACAGACTTGTTTAAGAAAAGATTATCGGTGAGATTTAAAGGTTTATTTAGGCTGTATTATTGCTGGTTTGACTATTATACCGGTGATTGATTTTTTGTCTCGAATAGTGTGATTACCAGGTCTGGTGACCTTTTATCCAGCGCACTTTTTTCTCGAATCGCGATATAAAAGTGCAGCGTTGACAGAGAGGTTCTATCAATTTCCTGCATTTAAATCCATCTACGATAGCTTTGGCTTTTGGTGAGTTGATTATTTCCTCAATATTTTGAGAATTACAGTTTCCGATTGCGGCACTTCCATCTTTATCGAGGCAGCATGGGACAACTGTACCATCAGAAAGTATTCCGAGTTGTGTGATCAGCCCGGGGCACGTTCCCTTTGTTGTCCTAAAGGGCATATCCATGCTTGGCCAGTCAAACCTTGTCGCAAGGTTCAGGTGAAGTGATTTCAGAACTTTTCTGCCTCTTAAGCTTGTTACGGTAAGCTTATTCTCTTCTCCAAGTTCAAAAAAGTCGTTCATTTTGTCGATGAGTTCCTGATTGAATGAAATAGCATCTGCATAATCAGAAACATTCCACAAACGGAAATTTACGTGCTGATCAGGACGCTCTTCAAAAGTCCGTTTAGTATATTTGAAAATTCGGTAGAGATATGTTGAATTGTCAGCTTTTTTGAAGTTCGCAGCAAAACTCTGCAGAGAAAAGTTAACTTGTTGAACAATTGGGCGCAGAAGTATTTCCTGATATTTTTCACTCATCAGTGATCCGTTTGTCACAATGCTAACTGGAAGGTTAAATTGCTGACAGATATCAATGAATTTAGATATTTGAGGATGAACCATTGGTTCACCCATTATATGAAGATAAATGCAGTTTGTAAGCTGTTTTACCTGTTCGACAATCTTTGTGAAAAGGTCCAGATCCATAAACTGTTTTTCTCTGCCGATGGTTGGACAAAAATCACATTTCAGGTTACAGGAATTGCTTATTTCACAATATACTTTTTTGAAGCGCATCTTTTTCATGGGAATAAGTCGTATCCGGTATATATAATTTCGGCTGGAGCCCAGCCGAAATTACTTATAGCAGATTGTCCTCGATATGTTTTCGGCGCATAGGAGTGTTTTTCCCCATATAGAAATTCAGCATTTCTGGAATATTACGCATATTTTCAACGGTAACGCTGATCAATCTGATATCATCGCCGATAAACTGCCCGAATTCGTCAGGAGAGATCTCTCCAAGACCTTTAAATCGGGTAATTTCAGCACCACGGTTTAATCCGCCAAGCTGTTTTATTGCATCGTCGCGTTCCTGCGCATCATAACAGTAAATTGTCGTTTTCTTATTTCTCACACGGAAAAGTGGAGTCTCCAGAATGTATAAATGACCGCGAAGCACAAGCGGTTCGAAAAATGTCAGGAAGTACGTAATCAGCAGGTTACGAATATGAAGTCCATCAACATCTGAATCGGTAGCAATTACAACTTTGTTATAACGCAGATTCTCCATGTCATCTTCGACGTTAAGCGCCTGCATTATGTAGTAGAGCTCTTCATTCTGATAGACCTTATCTATCTTTTCCCCGAAGCAGTTAAAAGGCTTACCTTTAAGCGAAAATATTGCCTGTGTATAAACGTCGCGGCAGCTGACAAGCGAACCAGCAGCAGATTGACCTTCGGTAAGAAATACCAT
>JAUVCU010000157.1 GCA_030590715.1 Lentisphaeria bacterium | reverse complement strand
TATTGACGGACAAATTGTCGATAAAGCAGAGAAAGGAGTTGCTGTTTCTATTCCTGTGCCGGAAAAGATTAGAAGAAACAATAAAGTTTATTTAATGTTACCTAGAACTTTTGGCGATGGGAACCTTGGTGGAGAAGTCGTTAAACCGAGCTTGGAAAACTCTGAAGGTGGTTGTGGCGCAGGGTGTTCCTGCAATTAGATTAATTGACTCTTTTTTTCTCAAATTGATGACCAGAATACGGCAAGTTATTTTTTTAATAAAAATTAGTAAAAGTGATTTGTAAAAAAATGGATTTTCACTAAAGTATGCACCACGAAAGAAACGGATGGGTTGATAGCTCAGTCGGTAGAGCATCGCCCTTTTAAGGCGGTGGTCCTGGGTTCGAGTCCCAGTCAACCCACCATCTTTTCTTTCTGATTATTGTAAGTCGTCCGTATTATGTCGGCGGAATAAAAATTTTTATATAATTAAAATTAAAAACTCTGTCGTCAAAGTTGACGATTATACATGGAGAATTAGAAAAATGGCTAAATGTACTATTTGTGGTAAGCAGCAAGTTGTGGGTGGTTCAATCGTCCGCAAAGGTCTTGCAAAGAAAGTTGGTGGAATCGGAACTCACGTTGTTAAGAATAACAAACGTGTATTCAAAGCGAACATCCAAAGCATCCGTATCCGTGTAAACGGTGGTGTTAAGCGCGCTCAAGTTTGTACTTCTTGCATTCGTTCTGGAAAGATCGAAAAAGCATAGTTTATAAGTATTTTTTGAGTGGGTTGATAGCTCAGTCGGTAGAGCATCGCCCTTTTAAGGCGGTGGTCCTGGGTTCGAGTCCCAGTCAACCCACCATTTTTATTTTAGAGTCTGAAATCTTCTTTGATTTCAGACTTTTTTTTTGCCCGCTGTTCTTATTTATCAGTCTGATTTTAATACCTCTTCCACACCTTGAAGAAAAGTGCTTTACGCATAAATTCTTATTGATATTAAAAAAGAATTATTAACAGGCAAAAGCAGTAATGATAATAAAGCAGTCCCATTCAGTTCCTGAAGGAATCTCCGGCGTGCGTTTCCGTGAATATGCGGACGGGCTTTTTAAAGCCATAAAATCCCGCAAAGGTGTTAGCAAAGCGATTAAGCGGGGGGAACTCCGCATTAATGGTGAAGTGGCAGAAACCGGACGGCTGATCCAAGCAGGGATGGTTATAGATCACGTCGACCTGATGGTAAATCCACCGAAAGAATACCGGCTCGACCTTGAGATTGTGTATGAAGATGATTATATGGCTGTTATCAACAAGCCTGCTGGAATCGAAGTTAACGGAAACAAATTTAAAACTATCGAAAATGCCCTTCAGGGTAATGTAAAAGTATCTGAAGAATATGATGCATTGAAATGGCCCCGTCCTGTCCACCGGATCGATTGTCCCACAAGCGGACTGCTGGTAATAGCAAAAACGCACCGGGCTCAGGTTTCTCTGGGGCATCAATTTGAGAATCGTGAAATCAAAAAACGTTACCGGGCAATTGTTGTCGGTACTCCTCCTGAAAGCGGAACTATCGAAGAACCGATTGACGGGCGTGCATCTTTAAGCGAATTTAAGCTCGTTGAATCTGTTGCGTCATTGAGAAGCGGAACGCTGTCTCTGGTCGATCTGTATCCTCATACCGGGCGGAAGCATCAGTTGCGAAAACACATGGCTTCTATTGGTCATCCGATTCATGGTGATAAGCAGCATGGAGACGATGGCAACATAATGAAAGGGAAGGGGCTGTTTCTAAGTTCAGTCGGACTCTCTTTTATACATCCTATCTCTCTTGAAAAGATTGACGTTGAGGCTCTTGAACCTCAAAAATTCAAAACAACGCTTGAACGCGAGCAGATCCGCTGGGATAAATTTAACTCAGAAAATGTAGAGAATTGATATGATAATAACTGAAGAAGAAAGAGACGCGGTTTACAAGACTATATTTTCACGAAGAGATGTAAGAGGGCAGTTCAAGCCTGATCCGATACCTGAAGATGTATTGCGTAGAGTTCTCCAGGCTGCCCACCATGCCCCCAGTGTCGGCTATTCGCAGCCTTGGGATTTTGTTGTCGTTAAAAGTCCTGAAGTGAAGCAGCGAATTAAAGATGGATTCAATGCAGCTCATGCAGAAGCTGAACTTATGTTTGAAGAAGGAAAGCAGGGAACGTATAGAAGTCTTAAGCTTGAAGGGATTATGGAATCTCCTGTCGGTGTCTGTATTACCTGTGACTCAACCCGTAACGGTCCTGTCGTTATCGGAAGAACTGCTGTTCCCGAGATGGATCAGTATAGTAGTGTTTGTGCTGTGCAGAATTTCTGGCTTGCTGCACGTGCTGAAAACCTTGGTGTTGGATGGGTAAGCATTATTCACAATGATGTGCTGAAAAAAGCCCTGAATATTCCCGATCATATTATTCCCATCGCTTATTTATGTCTTGGATATGTTTCTTTTTTCCACGAAAAGCCCGAGCTTGAAAAGGCCGGCTGGCTGCCTCGCGAAAACCTTGACGACCTGATCCACTATGACCAGTGGAAAGCATAGAATTGCTGACTGATTTCTAACCTTTTATATAATGCTATTAAAAATGTGAGTATTAGGTAAGTGTATAGACATTATTAGAATTATTGAATATACTAAGTCTCCGTTATTTATTTATAGCAAAAATGAAGTGTGGAGATCAAATATGTTTTGTAATCAATGTGAGCAGGCTTTTCACAGTGTTGGATGTAGCGATAGAGCTGTTTGTGGTAAATCCGCAGAAGTTTCTGATCTTTTCGACCTTATTCTTTATCAGGTAAAAGGTATTTCCTGGCTGGTACATGAAGCGCGCAAACAAGGAAATATAGACCCTGAACTTGACCGTTTCATTATCGAATCCCTTTTCCTGACTGTAACCAACGTAAACTTTGATGAATTACGCGTTGCACAATGGGTTTACAAAGCTGATGAGTATGCCAATAAAGCGGCAGCTCTTGCCTGTGTGGATCGATTGTCTGGTGATGTTCCCGAAGCTGCTAAATTTATTGCCAAGGGGAAGAGTGAAGATGAGCTTCTTGTTGAAGCAAAAAAGCACCCTATTACAGAATTTAACGCCAATGAAGATATCCAGTCGCTGATTCAGCTTCTTACCTATGGCCTAAAAGGACTGGCCGCCTATGCGGAACACGCCGCTGTTCTTGGAAGTACCGATGATACCATTTTTGCCTATATTGCCGAGGCTTTCTCTGCTGTTCTACGAGATGATATTTCTGTGGAAGAACTCGTCGCGTTGAATATGAAATGTGGTGAAGTGAATATTCGCTGTATGCAGATTCTTGATCAGGCACATATTTCCCACTACGGAAAACCGGAACCGACTCAGGTTTCAACAGGCACAAAGGCCGGTCCGGCAATTGTTGTTTCCGGACACGATATGTTTATGATGGAGAAGGTTCTTGAGCAATGTGATGAAGCTGGTGTAAATGTTTATACGCATGGAGAAATGCTTCCTGCACACGGTTATCCGGGGCTTAAAGCTCATAAGAGTCTTGTGGGGCACTTTGGGACAGCATGGCAGAATCAGCAGAAAGAATTTGATGGTCAGCCTGCGGCATTTGTATTCAATACTAACTGTATCCAGGAACCACTGGATTCTTACAAAGACCGTACATTTACAAACAGTCTTGTTGGGTGGCCAGGAGCTGCTCATATCGAAGGTTATGATTTCTCTGCCGTGATTGCCAAAGCAAAAGAGCTTGGTGGCTTTGATGAAGTAGCTGGCGGGACTCTTTTAACCGGATTCGGTCACGATGCCGTGCTTGGCGTTGCGGATAAAATTATTGAAGGCGTTAAGGCCGGAGCGATCAAACATTTCTTCCTTGTGGGTGGATGTGACGGAGCTAAACCTGGCCGAAACTACTTTACTGATTTTGTCGAGAATACGCCTAAAGATACCATCGTTCTGACGCTTGCCTGCGGTAAATTCCGTTTTAATCATCTTCAGGAGCAAATGGGTGATATCGGTGGTATCCCAAGACTTCTGGATGTCGGACAGTGTAATGATGCTTATTCGGCTGTGGTTATTGCCACTGCTCTGGCTGAAGCTTTTGAGTGTGGAGTTAACGACCTGCCACTATCTATGATTATTTCATGGTATGAACAAAAAGCTGTAGTTGTTCTGCTTTCTCTCCTTCACCTTGGAATTAAGGGCATTCGCCTAGGCCCAACTCTTCCTGCATTCATCACTCCGAATATTCTTAACTTCCTGGTTGAGAATTTCGATATCAAGCCTATCGGAAATAGTGCTAAGGGTGATTTGGAAGAAATTCTTGGTGCTTAGTCACAACTAGAATTTATAAGGGGGCACTTTCGGTGCTCCCTTTTTTTGCCGTTGCTAAGTACATACAGACTTGCTGTGAGCAACAAACAAGGTCGGACACGCAGTGCGCGTGAACACTTGGATGGCAGTCCCGCTTTTAAAGCGGAAATCGTAGTGAGCTTTAGCGAGCATTATAAAATGACACGCCTTCGTTAACTGTAAAGCTTTTAGTGGCCTCAAAAGAAGGCATGCTACTCAAGTTTTTAATACGACTTATTCTAATAAAAAGCGCTAACATTGCTTAGAAGTTTATTCAGTTTCTATAATTTAAGCCAGGAGCATTAAGGTCAAATTAATGTAACATACTTGAACGATGGTCATAAAGTTTTTGGCGGTGTACCAGTTAGCTGTGGGATTCAAATCTCAAGGCTGATATACTGGTAGCAGGAGGTGTTTTTATGAAGCAGTTAGTTAATGAAATTATAAGTAAGATTCCAGCTCTGGATCACGGAGAACGTGTCCTTGTCAAAACGGCGCTTGATAGTCTCGATGATTACAAAAAGATCTGCGACCTGATTGAAATGAAACAGGATGAATCTCCACATTGTCCCTACTGTGGAAAAACAAGAATTCACAAGCACGGAA
>JAUVCU010000309.1 GCA_030590715.1 Lentisphaeria bacterium | reverse complement strand
GGTTAGTTGTTCCGGATAACCTTTAAGATATTTGAGTTCCTGCATGCTGCTCCTGCCATATTTTATTTGAAGGAAGAATACTCTTAAGATCAGTAATTTCCAGAGGTCTTTTTGAGATAAACATTCACGGCTATTATTAATAGGGAAGTGACTGCTTCTTTTACCTTTAAAGATATGCTTTATCCAAATCGTTGTCTCTTCTGGTCGCAAATCATATTTATTCATAGTCTAAAATAGAGAATCTCTTTTCTATTCTTCTTATTACTATGCTTTTTACAAAACGATTAGGTTCTACAACTGTTTTATTATTAATAGATTAGCTTGAGTCTTGTCCGCGCAGTGTTCGACTCAAATCCAAATTTCACTTGTAAAAAACAAATTAGACATATTATTAGGGTCAACTAATTAGGTTTAACTAATTAGTTTGTTTTATATTCAAAAATGAATCAAAGAAGTTTAACACAACACTAACAATTGGCTAAGAATGTCCTAACAAAGGGATGGAATCTTAGGAGTGTTGATCGTGAAAAAGAAACTTATTCAGTCAAAAAATAAAATACAAAAGGAGTACTGAAGTGGAAATAAAAAAAGCAGTAATTGCGGGGGTAGCAGGAGCTAGCCTTTGCGGAATGGTTGGATTAGCTGATGTTGCTAATGCCGGTGAAGTTCGTGAAGTTCGTGAAGTTTCTATTATTCAGGATACTGGTTCAACTCGTATGGTAACAAAAATATATTATCTCCAAAACACTCTTGCAGGGGATGTGGTTCCATTTGTAGCAGGAGCAGTAGAGCGCATGGATCAAACTGGAAGTGCAAAGAGTCTTAATTATAAGAAAGGCGGAAAGCAGATCCTAGTCGTGACTATGCGTGAAGACCGAGTTGAGCAGATTGACGACCTTGTTGCAAAGCTTGATAAGCCGGGTCTTGTTGGTACTGGAATTCACGACTTCACATATTCTTTCAAATACCGTACGGCTTCTGCTGAGTCGGATAACGGTCTTGAAGATATTATTGAAAAAGTGATGGACAGCGATGATTCGACATACGTTATTGACGAAGCTGATGTTTATATCAAAGACTCAAAGTCAGATGGTTCCGGATATATAAAAGTTCTTGAACAGCTTGACCAACCTGTACCGCAGGTTGAAGTTACTCTGAAACGTTACCAGATCTGGGAAGATGATCTAATGGATCTTGGTGTGGACTACAAAGCATTCTACACAGCAAACAAAGCTAACTTCTTCAAGTTGACTTCAACATCTGTTGATGACCTTGGGTGGGAAGCTGATTCAAATATCAATGTTGCAGAAAATAATACATCGAAAGCACACTTCTTCGGCGGATCGTACGACTTCCAGTTCGATGCTGGCTACCTGCGTTTTGCTAATACAGTAAACAAAGATGTTCGCATGACAACTGCTTCGATCGTTGTTCGCAACTCAAGCGAAAAGCCTTCTATGAAACTTGGTGGTCTTTCAATCGAGCTTGAACCAAACTGTTACCAGCCTGGTAACGTGTTCCGTACAAAACTTACAATTGACGGATACGACGGGGATACAAAAGAGCATTTCTACACACGTGCTAAAATCAAAACAAACGAAGAGATTGCTCTTTTTCAATTTGCTGACGAAATCGAAGCGAAAGAATATGTTGGAATGCCTTTCCTGGGGGATATTCCTGTATTCAAATACCTTGTTGGGCGTGAAATTTCTGTAAGTAGAAAGCTTTACAACTTCATCACAATTACTGCGAAGCCGGTTTCTATGGAAACAAATATGAATGAAATGGCAGACGAAACAATCGCGAAATCACAATTTAAATAAGCTGATATAGGGCTATATGACGTAGGAGAGTCCTAAGATCTCTGCCTGCAGATTAAATTCAAATCTCGGATTAAATAAACAAGTTTTTACCCCTTGCGGTATTAAATAATAAGGATAATACAATGAAAAAAGAATTTTTTAAATATATTGCGGTGGCTGGAATGGTTGTATCACCGCTTGCAGTAATCGCCGGTGGAGCAGTTACTCCGCACCAGGCTTTTGATTCTGACAATGCAACTGGCGTTCAGTTCCACACACAAGTGCGTATCGATGTAGACAAAGATACTGATGCAGTTATCATCAAGCAGGATGACAACACTCCGGCTCTTATGACTAAAGCGTTTGAAGTAAAGAATGCAGATGTTTATGAGCTTCGTCCATACGTTCGTGCTGCTGTTCAGGGAACATACCAGACTGACGTTGTTACAGCTGATGCTAAAGACGAGGAAGGTGTTCGTGTTGAGTGTGCTAAATACGCTGATGGAACTGGACTTCTTATTGTAACTGCTACAGAAGACCGTTTCGGGCCTCAGCCCAGCGGAGGTCAGTCAATCGCCGAGCTTGTTGCTACTCTTGATCAGCCTGGTATTTCTTCATCATCCGGACGTAAGAAGCTTATCTACTTTCCGGAATCAGATACTGCCGATGCTGTAGCTGAGATGGTTGACAAACTATACATCCGCGGATCTATCAAAGGTCACGCTGTTACATCAAGTGACGACGCTAAAGAAGCTGAGCTTCTTAACGGGCACGAGAAAGTTGCGTATGATAACGACCTGAATGCTGTATACGTTGAAGGTACGCCAAACAATGTTGATCGTATCAAAGCTTTCATGGAAGATTTCGCCGGAGGAACGAATCCGTCATTTGTAATGTGTGACTTCACTCTTTACGAAGTTTCTTTTGATAACGAGTTACAGTTTGGTAATGATTTCTTTGCCTGGAAAAAAGCTAACAACAGTGAATTTCTGAATATCAACGAGGCTGCTGATAAAATCACAACTAAAGGAGAGATCAGCTCAGAGTACGTTGACTTCCTTGCTTCAAAAGGTTACGCAAAAGCTGTAAAGAACTACACGCTTCACGTGTACGATGATCAAACAGCTGAGATCGACCGCTTCAAGCCTGTTCACTACGTGACACTTGCTGCTGATGACGAAGGTACTAAATCTGAGAATGCTCAGACGTATGACCAGGGTCTATCTATCCACGTTACAGCTAATAAATACGCTAAGTCGTCAAGCCTGATCTTCGATATCGAATCTAA
>JAUVCU010000025.1 GCA_030590715.1 Lentisphaeria bacterium | reverse complement strand
GATTTTAACTGTAGCGCCGGATGCTTCAATCATAGCTGGGTAGCTTACCCAGAAAGGAGCTCCGACTATAACTTCATCCCCTGGACCACAAAGTGCAGCAATTGCAGTAAATACGCTGAATTTTGCTCCCGGTGCTACAACAACCTGTTCCGGTGTTGTTTCAATTCCGTTTTCTGTTTTGAATTTTTCAGCTACGATCTTTTTAAGTTCGGGAAGGCCAGTGGCAGGAGTATATTTTGTCATTCCGTCTTCAATCGCTTTGATCGCTGCTTGCTTGATGTTTTCTGGAGTGTCAAAATCAGGCTCACCAGCTGAAAGGCTGCATACGTCGTCGCCAGCAGCTTTCATTGCTTTTGCTTTTGATGTAATCGTAAGTGTCGCAGAAGGTTGAAGACTTCCCATTGGACCTGAGGATTTTAAGAACTTTTCCATTAGTTACCCTGTCTTTAAAATTTATGTATGTTTGTGCGCGTGGAATATACTATGATTTAAAAATATGACAAGAGCTTAGTGTTCTAAGAAGTAAGAGTAATTCAAGACTTCGTGTGCAGGTGAATAATGGTGATTTAAGTAAGAAATATTGAAAACAAAAAGTGGCGAGAGCGAAGGGACTCGAACCCTCAACATCCACCGTGACAGGGTGGCACTCTAACCAATTGAGCTACGCCCCCATTTAGTTGATGAGTGAAATTTATGGTTAAATTGATATTTTGCAAATCAAAAAATGAAATAAAATCGTGAAATATTTAAGTTCATTGTATGAAGGCAAAGTTGTGGTGTGTATTGTAAATCATTGAAAAAATGAGGAGGAATCAATTGTGGCGGGCCGCAAAAAACATAATTCGGAGTGTAGACGGAAATTGCAATCACCCTTATTAGGAAGTCGTTATGACGTAAAGGTTGATTTACATGGGTATACCGGAGATGAAGCAATTGTTTATCTGGAGGAGCTCGTTTTGGTGCATGCTTCTTCGAGTCTTGAAGTTATTCATGGAATTGGCACTGGCGTTTTAAAAAACGTAGTTCGAGAGTTTGGGAAGAGTAGTAAAAGTGTAAAAAGTATGGAGTTTGGCGAAAATTTAAATAGTTCCGGCGGATTCGGACAAACTATTTTGTACACTCTTTAATGATGTTTTGGCTCTTAGTTGAAAAATAAATAAATTTGGTAGATTTAATATATTATGGAAAATAAAGAAAAATGGCTGCATAAACTTGTCGAAATAATGAAGCATCTTCGAAGTCCGGATGGGTGTCCCTGGGATAGAAAACAGACTTTGGAAACTCTTAAACCCTGCATTATGGAAGAGTGTGCCGAATTGATGGATGCTGTCGACGATCAGGATTCAGTGGGTATTCGGGAAGAACTTGGCGATTTGCTTATGCATGTTGTTTTGCATTCTCAGATAGCTTCGGAGCAGGGGATGTTTGATCTGTATGATGTAGCAGAAACGATTTGCGAGAAAATGATCAGACGTCATCCGCATGTTTTTGGCGACGATGCTGTCGCTTCTGCAGAAGAAGTTCCCGGTTTGTGGGAGAAAGTTAAGGCTCAGGAAAAACCGGACCGCTTTGAATCTGTTTTGGATGGTGTTCCTCGAAACTTGCCTCCTATTATGAAAACAATTCAAATTCAAAAAAAGGCAGCAAAGGCGGGGTTTGAATGGGAGAGTCAGTATGATGTTCTGCATAAGATTGAAGAAGAGTTAGCTGAAGTTCATGAGGCGATAGAAAGTGGCGATAGTAAAGCTGTTGATGAGGAGATTGGAGATCTTCTGTTTGCAGTTGTTTGTTTAACTCGCTTTCGCGGAGGTCGCACCGCGGATGATCTTCTGAATGATGCAACTGCTAAGTTCTCAGAGCGATTTAAACTTGTTGAAAGCCATTTTAAGGAAAAAGAGTTGTCGATGAAGGATGTTTCGGGGATTGAACTGAAAAAAACGTGGTGTGACGCGAAAATAAGGTTGGAAAAGTAAATCTTCAGCATACATTCAAACGTAATTAAAATAACAAGATTTAACTGGATTTAGTAAAATAATGAAAGACAATAAAGTTTTTATATACGATACAACTCTGAGAGATGGGTCCCAAGGTGAGGGCGTTGCGTTTTCGAAATCCGATAAACTTAGGATTGTTGAAGCACTTGATGAATTTGGAGTTTCCTATATAGAAGGTGGATGGCCTGGATCTAATCCTAGAGATATGGAATTCTTTGAGGCTGTTAAAGGTTATGAGTTTAAAAATGCTAAGCTTGCCGCATTTGGTAGTACAAGACGTGCTAAGCTTAAAGTTGAAGATGACGATAATATCCAAAAATTGATTCTTTCTGAAGCTCCGGTTGTGACTATCTTCGGTAAAAGCTGGCTGCTTCATGTTGATCAGGTACTTAAGATATCTGCTGAACAAAATCTTGAAATTATTGCTGATTCCTGCGCTTATCTATATAAGCATGATAGAGAAGTTATTTTTGATGCGGAACATTTTTTTGATGGTTACAAAGACAATAGCGAATACGCTTTGAAAGTATTGAAGAGCGCTGCTGAAAACGGGGCATCTACAGTTGTTCTTTGTGATACGAACGGAGGAAGTCTTTGTTCTGAAGTTGCTGCGATAACGACAATAGTTCGCGAAGCGCTTTCTGATTCAGTAACTGTTGGAGTTCATTGTCATGACGATAGTGGCTTGGCTGTAGCCAATTCTCTTACTGCTGTGGAAAATGGAGCTCGTCATATTCAGGGAACTATCAATGGTTTCGGTGAACGCTGTGGTAATGCAAACTTATGCTCGATTATTCCTTGTCTTGAATCAAAAATGGATTATACCGCTGTGTCTTCAGATAAACTAAGCGGATTGCGTGAAGTTAGTCTTTTTGTTGATGAACTTGCAAATATCGAGCACAACAAGCGCCTGCCGTTTGTTGGAAACAGCGCATTTGCCCATAAAGGTGGAATGCATGTGAATGCAGTCGGTAAAAACCCGATTACATTCGAGCATATGACTCCAGAGACTGTCGGTAACCGCAGAAGAATTCTTATTTCTGATCTTTCTGGACGCAGTAATATTGCAATGAAACTGAAAGAACTGCCTTTGAAAACTGAAGTCGGCGCAGATGATTTAAAGAAAATTCTGGATGAACTTAAAGTAAAAGAAAATTTTGGTTACGAATATGAAGCTGCTGATGCTTCTTTCTGTCTCCTTGTTAAAAAAGTTATGAATTCTCACAGTGCATTTTTTGAGCTTGAGGGATTCAGGGTTTCTGTCAGTAAAAGAAGTCATGGCGATAATCCGGTTTCTGAAGCTACGGTTAAGCTTGTAGTTAATGGTGAACGTGAGATTACAGCTGCGGAAGGAGATGGTCCTGTAAATGCTTTGGATCGTGCTCTTCGTAAAGCTCTTATCAGGTTTTACCCTGAAATAGCCGATGTTCGTCTTCTTGATTTTAAAGTCCGTATTATGGACGGAGAAGATGGTACGGCTTCAAAAACACGTGTCCTAATCGAGTCCGGCGACGGTGTTGACAATTGGGGTACTGTTGGTGTTAGTGAAAATATAATTGAGGCTTCATGGGAAGCTTTGGTTGATTCTGTCGAATATATTCTTTATCAGAAAAGAGAAAGTCTTTAGGTTTACAACGTCTTAGGGGGACAATATGAAATTTAAATCTTTAAAGTGCCTGTCTTTGTTTTTTGCTTTTGCAGCATTATCAAATATAGAGGTAAAGGCCCTTGACCCGGGAACGCTCTTGGCGGGGCAGCAGGTTGCTCCTCTTGTAAAAGAAGTCGGACCTGTTATGAAAGGTGTTATTAAAGGAACGACTGAGAGTGTGTTTGCTATTATTGGCGACGCTTCTGAAATTCTTTATCTTCCGCTTGGTGTTGTTGAGTCCACATTAGGTTTACCTTTTGGCGGATTCGGGCAGGGAATGGGACATCTCGGAAAAGGTATTGCCGCTCCTTTTAAAGTGGTTGGTGACGTTATTCAAATGCCTTTGAAAATGCTTGGCGGTAAATAAATGATTTCTACTTATGTTTGAACATGAGAAGAAAGAGACTAAGGCTTATTTTAAGAGAAAAGATTTTAATAAAATAGATAGCCTGCTTTCCTCATGGTATGGGACTGATAGAGCGGCGAATGAGATGGTGCCGCGTCTTCCTAAAGCTGTTGATATCTCTAGTGTTTTAGATCAGATCATTTCTGGTATGGTTTCTCCTGGCCAGAAAAAGCTTATGGATGTGAAATCGAATTGGGTTTTGCTTGTTGGAGACCAGATTTCAAAAATAGCTCACCCCGTGAAAATTTACGAAGGTGTTGTTTATGTGGAAGTAGTTCATAACGCATGGCTTCGTGAGCTTAATGGTATAACAAAAAAAATGATTATCAAAAATATAAATAAATACTGCGGCGCAGGTTTTTGCCGGGATATTCGCTTTACTCCAGCCGGGCGCGGGAAGTAATTTAGTCAATTAGTAATAGAAGTGAATTAATGGAAATTAAGTCTGTAGATAATAAATGTTGGACTCCTGTGAGGGTGAAACCTAAGCAGGAAAAGAAACTTGTCGAGTATTGTAAAGCAAAAGGGGTGGAGAATTATCTGCCTTTGTTGAAGAGAGTTCATCGTTACGAACGTCGAACAGCGGTGTTTCATGTTCCGATGTTTCCAGGTTATGTATTTTGTTGTCTGGATGAAGATCTGTTCAGCAAGATTGTTTTATCTAACGCCATTGTTTATCAAATTCCTATAAATGATTACGAAGAAGAAGGTTTGATTGAGGAGTTGAAGGCCATTCAGGCTTTTGAGAAACTTTCCAATGAAGCTGATGTCGTTGTGAAGCCGGAGCTGGCCGAAGGTTCGGTTGTAACCGTCGCACGCGGAGCAATGGCTGGAGTTGATGGTGTTGTTGTTCGTCGTAAAGGTAAGGTTTCAATAACAGTGAATGTTGAAATTTTAGGTCAGTCTGCAACCGTTGAGATTGATGCCGGAGATCTTGAGCCGGTTTAGGTTTTATTTATCTCTTTTGCTCTATCCTGTGAAATCGGGATAGGGCATTTTTTTTGTGCATAAAAAAAGGATACAACTGAAATTCAGTTGTATCCTTTTAAATAATTACGAGAAGTGATTATTCAACAATTATAGGAGCTTCGTCCGGGAAGACTATTTCAGGTTCGTCAAAGTTTTCAATATCCGTTATATCTGTTAGAGGCAGTGTTTCAATGCTTAGCTCTTCTGCAACGAATTCTTCTTGTTTCTCTTCAATTGACAGGAACTCTTCAAATTCTGGAGCAACAGCAAATTCAGTTTCTAGAACTTGCTCTTCCGGGATCTCAACTGTTTCGAACGTTTCAATCTGTTGAAGTGGAATTTGGCTCTTTGCCGGAACATAACGCTGCCCGCCTTCCCAGTCGTAAAGTGTTCTTCTGAAGTCAGATGCTAGGTTTGAAAGGTCAAGAAGGCTTCCAACCGATTTTGACGTCTCGAACCAGTTCTTGTTGCTTACTGCCCATAGAGTCTGGTGTTCGTCGATCATGTTTACATAGTTTTCAGGAACGTAGCTTTTGTCTCCCAGTACAATTACCTGTTTCGGGTTCACAAATTTGATGAAGCGCGAAAGTTTGTCGTAAGGAATTCTTTGAGGATTGCGTCCGTGTGCCGGAACAAAGAAAATATTTTCCTGACCTGCTGCCGGTAAAAGAATATATGGTTGTTTAGTTTCTATCTGTATTAGTTCTGCAAGCATCTTTGATTTAATATAATTGCTTGTAATGATAAGGGTTGTAATATCTTTTTGAGGACCGCGGTAAGGCGTAAGAGCTTCGACTACATTTCCGAATCCTGTCTTCATCTTCTCCAGTAATCCTGCCGTAGCGGTTACTGTTGAACAAGCTAGAACGCTCATCATTGTAAGTCTTAGTGCTACTCGTTTGTATTTCATCTAAATGGCCCTTTTATTTAATTTAAAATTCATCGTTTTTCATGCTTGTTGTATCTATAATTGTTCTTATTTTATACTTCAAGGTATATAAATACAAATTTAAAAGGAGCTAAAAATTGATACGTAAGCTTATTTCATGTGACGGTAAGCCGCGAGCTGCAATTTTGCTGAGTGGTAGTGGTAGTAATGCAGACAAATTGCTGCAGTCTCTTAGTGAAGGAAAGTCGAGCTCCTGGGAAGCTGCAGTTCTTGTAACCGATAACCCTAAGAATAGCAAAACCGAATTTTTGGCAAACAAATACGGACTTCCACATGTTTCTTTGGATATACGCGAATTCTATAAGGAGCGCGGAGAAACTCGCGTCTCGTTGAGAACAGAGCGCGGGCGTGAAATCCGTGAAGAGTGGACCGCCGAGCTGCGACGTCAGCTGGAGCCAATGAATATTGATTTTGGTATTCTTGCTGGATTTGTCCCTTTGACTAACCTTACTAATGATTTCCCATGTCTGAATGTTCACCCCGGTGATCTTACAGTCGAGAAAAATGGACAGAGAATACTCGTTGGTCTTCATACTATCCCGGTAGAGATTGCAATGCTTGAGGAATTAACGTCACTTCGTTCGAGTGTTATTGTCGCTCAGACGTACACAGGGCAGGGTGGAGAGATGGATTCCGGTCCGATCCTTGGATTGTCTGAAGCTGTTGATATGGACTTCAAAGGTCTTTCTTTTGACGATATTGAAAAATTAAATTCTGAACGCCCTGACAAACGACCAGTTGGCGGTTATAAGGACGAACTGGAAGATGTTGCAGATCACAACCAGACTCTTCTTAAAGAAAATGGAGACTGGATTGTTTTCCCTCCAGCTGTCGATGACTTTGCTGCCGGTAACTTCGGCCTTGATGAAAATCATCAGCTTCACTATATGGTTGATGGTGAATGGAAAGCTGTTCAGACTGTTGTTTACAACGAGACTGAAGCTAAACCTCGTTTCATCTAATTTCTTTTAGATATTCAAAAGGCGCATCGTTAAAAAACGGTGCGCTTTTTTTAGTTTGACTGAAGTGCCAGTATTTGGCGGGCTTCGTTATTGCCGTTTTGAGCAGATATTTTCAGCCATTCTATTCCGGCTTCTGCATTCTTTTTAGTACCTTTTCCTTCCATGTAGCAGACTGCTAATTCCAGTTGCGCTCTGGTGTCGTTTTGTTCAGCCGCTTTTTTGAACCACTTAAAAGCCTCGGCTGTTTCTTGTGGTGTACCTCTTCCTTCTGCGCATAAAAGGCCCAGGTTGTATTGTGCCTTGGTGTATCCTCGGTTGGCAGCTTTGCTTAGTAATTTAACCGCGAACTCGTCATTGATCTCCATACCAACGCCCTGAAGGGCAAATAGTGCAAGTTTGTACGCAGCTAGAGGATGATTGTCTTTATCCGCTTCGCGATACCACTTTATTGCTGCTTCCAGACTTTGCTCGACAAATTCACCGGTCACGTAGTAGTCGCCCATTTTTATTTTTGAAATAGCTAAGCCTTGTTCGGCAGCGCTTCTGTGTAGTTTAAACGCTGATTCAAAATCGGGTTCAACTCCGATTCCATTTTCGTAGCAGAAAGCCAGTTTTGCCAATGCTTGAAGGTCGCCGAGTTTCGCAGACATTTTTAAATAGTAAAGCATTTTATCCAGATCTTTTTTGCAGCCTTTGCCTTTATAGAAACAGTCTGCTAAAATTCTCATCGATGTGGCATCTTCTGATTTTACGGCTTTCATTAAGTGTTTGAACGCAACTTTTGTTTCGTTCGGAGCGAGAACTTCCTGAGTCAGGTATAGTTTTGCTATTTCCCGCAGTGCAGGTATATAGTCTTCCCCTGCCAGTTCATTGAGCAGGT
Organism: Lentisphaeria bacterium; assembly: GCA_030590715.1. Taxonomy (GTDB): domain Bacteria; phylum Verrucomicrobiota; class Lentisphaeria; order Victivallales; family JAUVCU01; genus JAUVCU01. The sequence goes on along the minus strand of JAUVCU010000025.1, from coordinate 2,861 downwards.
CCATCGCATTTTTTACTGATGATTCTAGTGTCTCGCTGTTGACCGCTCTGTTGTTCTCTATGCGTTGCGAATATTTTTGTGCAAGCATAAATCTAGCCGCTTTGTGTTTTTTTTGAGCCGCGAGCTTCAGAAACTCAATCGTTGTCTCGTCGTTTTGTTCAACGCCGATCCCCTTGTCATAGCATTTTGCCAGTCGGTAGGCTGCTTCTGAGCTTCCTTCAAGTACTGCTCGTCTGTACCAAAGGGTTGCCGATGCCTGTGCTTTTGAGTCCCCCTGCAGATAGATGTTTGCCAGCTCTATCTGAGCTTCAATAACATTGTGCTTAGCTTTGAGCCTTAGTATATCCAGCTTATCATTGGATCCATTTTCTCCACCGTAAACAATTGTTGTTACCGCCATGGCAAAAGCAGATAGGATTCTTCTTGTTATTTTTCTTTTCATATGTGTATCAATTCTTGAATTCAGAGTTAGTAGGTTGCCACGGTAGTTTTGACCAATTATTTGTTCTGATTTTGTTTTCAATTACGTCGAGAAGCTCAAGAGACTGCTTGCTGTTGAAATTAAAAGGATAGAGCCAGCTGCTGTGGTCTTTCACATAAACACCAACAGAAGTAATTCCTCCTTCAAGGGCTTTCAGCTCAATGTCACAATGAACCTTTGTTATCGGGAATTCCCATGTGTAGTGCTTCATCTTTAAGTGACCGCGCTGTTTCACCTGAACAATTGTCTTTTGTGTTCCGTTGTGAGTCCAACGGTTCTTGTGAAATTTTTTAATTGTTACTTTTTCGATGTCATCGTAGGGCACTTTGAATTCTCTGTGTGACATACACGATGATGAAAAAATTATAATAATTAATAGAGTTATATTTTTGAGCATAATATTTTTACAGATTTGTTGTGTTGATCTTTGCGAGCACTTCAGTTGTCGAGCAACCGGGGATAAACGGAATAAAGTGAAACTCAGCTCCTCCTGCCTGGAGTGCCGTTCTTTCTTCCGGGTTCAGCGTCTCAACAGTATAGTCTCCGCCTTTTACATACACTTCCGGTTTTAATTGTTCAAACTCAGCCGTGCATCGCTGTCCTTCAAAAGTCACGACAACATCTACACACTTCAGACTGGCAAGCATATATGCGCGGTTGTCTTCGTTGATAACCGGTCGTGATGGGCCTTTTAGTTCGCTCACTGATTGATCCGAATTTTGAAGGACCAAAAGAGCATCACCCTTTTTTCTTGCTTCGTAAAGGTATTCGGCGTGCCCGCGGTGCATTATGTCAAAACAACCGTTTGTTATTATTAGTTTTTTGCCGTCAGCTTTCAGTTTGTTGTGCCAGGCTACGGCCTGTTCAAGTGTCATTATCAGATCTGAAGGGTTTGCTATTTGATTATTCATGGTTGTATGTTTCCTTGATTACTTCCGCTCCCGGCACTATTTTCCAAGAGTATAGTCTTTGCTTATAGGCATATATACTTTGTTCGATTCCTGGGAGCTTAAATCTATGTTTCCGTTTATATTAAAAATCTTTTGTAATGCGTTCTTTAGGTTTAGTTCGTCTATTGTGTTTTGGACATTATCCTGATTACCCTGATATGCTATCAAATCAACTGCATTCGTGAATAAACTTTCAGAATCAGGACTCGTGAATGGTTTCACAAATTGTGCTTCCGTTGTGTAATTATCTGTCTTTAAATCAAATCCATCATTCTGAAGTAAATCGGAGTAGGTTTGCTGGTATTCGAAAGAGGCTAATGTCTCCTGGTCATCTGATGTAAACGGGATGTTATCTTCTCCGTAATCCCATGTGGAAATGTATTTTGAGTTTGAGGAGGTCCCTGATTGAAGCTCAGCATTTTCTCTGGCTGAGATCACCGTTCTTATATTTTCCGAACCTACTAAAGAAATAAATATAACTCCGACCAGCACGACCATTATCACCATTAGACCTATTGTCAGTTCTGCAATCGCCTGTCCGCTTTCATTGTTTTTTATTCTTTTCATATTAGCCTCACTTTGCTGAATGTCAGTAAAATATCAAATGTTGTCCTTAATTCAGATACTACTCGTTTAAACCTACAATTCTTACCTGATTTTAAAACTATTCTTTCCCTTTTTATTTGTGAAACAAATGTAGCTGCAATCATGATTGTCCGACTTATGTGATAGCCTTGGTATATGCTTGTTTTGTGAAAAACGAAATGAATGAGCTGTTCCTGTTATACCGTGTGTGTTGATTGTTCGTTTTAACGAATTATATTCCGCTTGAATGAAATGTTATTAATGAAATGAATAGAGTGATTCAATATGAGTGAAAAAATAACAGTTAGCTATTTTAGTAAAAAGAAGAAAGAAGGCGAAAAAATTGTAGCCTTGACTGCGTATGATTCTGCGACTGCGAAACTTGCGGAGGACTGCGGAATCGAATTGATCCTTGTTGGTGATTCCCTTGGAATGGCTGTTTTAGGGTATGAAAACACAATTCCGGTGACCTTAGAAGAGTCACTTCACCATTGTTCTGCGGTAAGACGCGGAGCACGCAATGCTTTTATTGTCGGAGATATGCCTTTTATGACATATCAGATTTCTGCGGAGCAGGCGCTGGAGAATGCGGCTAAGTATCTGCAGGCTTCAAAAGTGAATGCGGTCAAAGTCGAAGGTGGCGTTTCAATCGCTCCTACGGTCAAGAGACTTGTCGATGCCGGTGTACCTGTTATGGGGCATATTGGGCTTCTGCCGCAAAGTGTTATGACTGCCGGCGGTTATAAAATTGCAGGTAAAACAGAAGTGCAGGCTGATCGGCTTATGGATGATGCTCTTGCTCTTCAGGATGCAGGGGCTTTTGCTGTTGTTCTGGAAGGGATTCC
>JAUVCU010000337.1 GCA_030590715.1 Lentisphaeria bacterium | reverse complement strand
TGAAAATGAAGAGATCGCTGAGCTTATGAATGACGCTTTTGTCAATATAAAAGTTGACCGGGAGGAACGCCCGGATCTGGACAATATTTATATGTCTGTTGTTCAAATGATGAATCAATCTGGCGGTTGGCCTATGAATGTTATTTTGACGCCCGAGAAGAAACCGTTTTACGCGGCTACATATATTCCTCCTGTAGCACGTTGGGGAAGGCCCGGTATGACTGACCTTATTCCAAAAATAAAAGAAACATGGGAAAGAAACCGGCGCGCTTTGGTCGAACGCGGAGATGATATTGTAGATAGGCTTCAGTTTGAAATAAAGCCTACAACTGTAACTCCCGACTACGGCATACTTTTAGACAATGCAGCTGAGAGTTTAAAGGATTCTTATGATTACGAAAATGGCGGCTTTTCACGGAAACCGAAATTTCCGACTCCGCATAATCTGATGTTTCTGATGGCCCATGCCAAGAGCACGGAGGACGATGACTGCAAAGATATGTCATTCAATACCCTTAAAAAAATGAGAGCTGGCGGCGTATATGATCATGTCGGTTTTGGTTTTCACCGCTATTCGACAGATGGAAACTGGCTGTTACCGCATTTTGAAAAAATGCTGTACGATCAAGCTATGCTTTTGCTGGCGTATACCGACGCGTATCAGCTGTCTGGAGACGAGTTTTATAAGAATACTGCAATGGAAATAATTGAATACGTATCGCGCGATATGACTGATAAAGAGGGCGGTTTCTACAGTGCCGAAGATGCCGATAGTGAAGGTGTGGAAGGAAAATTTTATGTGTGGTCTGCGGAAGAACTTTCGGAGATCCTGACTGCCGATGAGTATCAGCTTTTTACTTCCGAATTCAATATTGACCCGGACGGTAATTTCGAAGACGAAGCGACTGGAAAGAAAACCGGCGAAAATATTCCTCATAAGATCGGCTCTGAAATTGTAGCGAATGAAAAGCTTGAGGCTATCAGGAAGAAACTGTTTACAATTCGTGAAGAACGAGTTCATCCGCTGAAGGACACAAAAGTGCTGACCGACTGGAATGGGCTGATGATTGCCGCGCTTTCAAAAGCCTATCGTGCTTTCAATGAACCGTCAATCAAAAAACTTGTTGAGAAATCGGCATCGTTTATGACTGCAAAAATGGTCAAGGAAAATGGCCAACTTCTGCATCGATACAAAGATGGCGACGCATCTATTATAGGACATGTCGATGATTATGCATTTTTGACATTTGGTTTGATCGAAGCGTATCAGGCAATCGGTGATGTTTCCTATCTTCAAAATGCCATTAAAATCAACGACTATTTGATTGAACGTTTTTGGGATGATAAAAACGGCGGACTGTTTATCACAGATGAAACCGGAGAGAAACTGATTGCCAGGCCTAAGGAAATTTATGACGGCGCAATTCCTTCCGGAAACTCTGTTGCTCTCGGCAACGTGCTGAAATTATCGAGAATTACCGGCGAGTCTAAATATGAAGATTATGCCGGACAATTAGTCAAAGCTTTTTATAGAATTTTAGACCGTTATCCTGCAGGATATTCAATGATGATGACCGCTCTTGAATTCGCCTACGGGACATCTTATGAAATTGTCATTGTCGCTGACAATGAGGCCGAAGCGGATGAATTTAGAAAAGTTGTCGATTCTGTGTATCTGCCGAATAAAGTGGTTTTGATCAAAACAGAAAGCTCAGCGAAAGAGCTCGCAGAAATAGCTTCCTATACGCAAGAACAAACTTCCGCAGAAGGCAGAGTACAAGTTTATATCTGTAAGGATTTTGCCTGTGAAATACCGCTCGGTTCGATCGAAGAATTAAAAACTAAAATGAAGGAACTCGGCTCGGAATAGAAGCATATTGCAGAATAAATTCACAATAGTGTTGTTGATGGTCAGAGTCCCGCTTTCAAGCGGAAGTACGAGCTAGCTTTAGGTGCTCCATCTTTCATAGGAGGGCATTGATTTTACAAACGGTGTTGTATTATTCGCTGAAGCTCATACAGACTTCCGACCTAAGTCGGGACTCTGACTTCAAAAGATTGTAGATGAGTGACTTTGTTTCTTGTCGTGGATCTCAATCTTCTGAAGTAGTTTCAGTAAAATATAAAGGTGGGTTATTTAAAGATATTTTGTAGAACCATACTTCATTTAGTCTATGTACTAATATAAGATATTCTATCTTAAGCCGGTTTTACGAAATGAGGGGGGATTATGAAAAAGTATATAATTTTATTATTTGTGATGGTCTGCTCGTTGATAAGGGCAGGCGAATTCGAACAATGGACAGATAAATATGATCAGCTGATCAAAAGTGCTGTCAGCAGTGGCACAAGACAGGGAATCAATTCGACACTGGTCGATTATGATTCTTTGAGCAAAAATCCGGTGGTTCAGGATCTGTATGATCAATTGGAAACGATTGGTGATCCTTACATGCTGAAGAGAGATGATCAGTTGGCGTTCTGGATCAATGCGTACAATTTTCTGACTGTTTACAAAGTATCTCAGGAGCCTGAAATTGAAAAACTGACCGATTTGAATGGTTTCTTCAAAAACGTATGGAAAATCGATGCCGGAGAGATTGCCGGTGAGAATGTGACGCTTGACCAGATCGAGCACGAGATCATTCGCAAGAAGTTTAAAGAACCGCGTATTCACATGGCGGTTGTCTGTGCCGCGTTGAGCTGCCCTGATCTCAGACCTGAAGCATTCCGTGGTGAGATGTTAGATGCACAGCTTGCTGATCAACTGATGACCCTTGCTACAAA
>JAUVCU010000291.1 GCA_030590715.1 Lentisphaeria bacterium | reverse complement strand
GGAAAGATCGGTGTTGCAAATGGGGATATCGTTCAGCTGATCGGCGTGAAAAATTCTAAGACTATACCAAATTATATTAAGCGCTTGATTACTGAAGCTGATAAACTTCTGCTGATCGACCTCGCAAAATATCCATCTCTTGAAAAAGGGAGGGAATTTTACCGCCTGTTGATTTTCCTTCAGCGAAGTAAGCCCGGTTTGTCTATATTTGTTGTGGCTAATGAGCAAGAACGCGGATATGGGGATAAATGCCCTGCCAAGTTTGCACAACTTGCGAAGGTTGGGGTGAATGTCGTTTTCTCCAATAGGGGCTCTATGAAAACAAAGCGCTGGTTGATTTCTCCGGCTGCTGATTTTGTTAATAAGTTTGTTCCGATCACCCCGTTGCGTGTCGGTTTGAATAATTGGCTGAACAAATTAAACCAGCGTAATGTGATTATTTCTGAAAGTAACGAAGGAATCAACGGTATAACTGGAGACTTCTCTTTATTTAAGAACCGTGGACAACTACAGATTGCCACGTCATTCCGTGGGGCCTCGTCGGTGCCGCCGCTCAAAAGTGAATTATTCTTGATAAGACACTTTGTTAATTTTGATAGTTGTGGTTTTTCGTCCCAGGGAATTGATGCTCTGAAGCGTGAAGTTGAATTGAGCCTAAAAAAAACCATAAACATGGATTTCTCTGGATCTGGGGATTATGCATTTGAGTATTTAACAGAAAGTAAAATAGCAAGAAAGCTGAGTGAAATGTTAGGAAATGTTCAAGAAGGGGACCGTATTGAAATAATTGCGGGAACTATTGATAATGGACGAGTACTGGAATCTTTGATTTATGCTGACGCTATCGGTGCCAAAGTAAAAGTTATTTTTGGTAAAAAAGAGGGCGTCGTAGCAGGTGCGGCTTCTTACCCAAATTGTTTGGTTGTCGACCGGCTTCTTATGAATGCAAAAAATACTGAGTTCCGCTGGCTTGAGAAACATGTTACGAATGCAGGTTTTGTACATATTTATAATGAAGTTTCCGGGAAAAGTCAGATTCTGACTCTGAGTGGAGTGCTCAACGATGATTACCTGAATGGGTATGTTTTAAGTGGAAGTAGCTACCTTGAAGGTGATGTGAGAGAGTCTTTGCGGCTAAAAACTCTCTTTCAATCATTTTGCTCGAATGACAATTCGAGGGCCCTTTACACTACAAATGTTCTTGAGAAACCGCAGAGTAAGGCGAAAAAGGTCTGTTTTCTGGTTAGAAATTGGATCGATCGTCTGTTCTGTATTCCGTATAATACACAATAATTGTACAAAGGTGCAAATCGCTATTTTCTTACCGCCTCCAATGCTTGAAACGTTTCAATTCAAAGCTACGTTTAACTTCTTAAACCTTTAATATTTAAAGTGCTCTCTATGTACGAAATTTCATATAATGCCATTCTATATTTTGTATTGTGCGTCATAGCTATTCTAACGTATCTTATTCTTATAAGAAAAAGATTTGTTTTTTGTCGCTCAAAGTTGAAAGAGTCTCTGCACAGGATTGCCGAGACTAATAACTTCATGTCTCTATTTTCCGAGAACCTTGGCCGTGCTCAGGGTATTGAGAACTCAATGAACCGTACGGCAAGTTATGTTGCTGATATTATCGGAGCCCAGTCAGTTTGTATTTTTCGGCTTGAAGGGGAATCCCTGAATGTTGTCGGTATGATCGGAGCTTTTCCTTTAACATCAGCTGACCGCAAATTTCAATATGTAAAACCGCGTTATAGCGCCGATGAAGTTATGCGCGAATCATTTAAGGTGGGCGAGGGTATTATCGGTCGGATTGCCGCTGACGGTAACAGTTTGTTTATCAGAGATGCAGCTGAGGATCCATCAGTTCCGCACAACGGGACCGTTCCTATAGATTCTCTTATGGCAGCTCCTCTTATTCACGAAGGTCAGGTAACCGGTGTTATCTGCGCCATAAACAACAGGCGTAGACGTAAGATCTTCGGCAAGGAGCAGTATAAGCGATTTAAGTTTATGGTGAATCAGGTTGTTATCGCACAAAACTTTATCGAGGTGTATTCAAACCTGAGTGAGCAGCAGCGTATTAACCAGGAACTTGATTTTGCCCGGCAGCTGCAGGCTTCATTGTTACCTCAAAGCTTTCCTGCATGGGGCCAGTTTATGGTTCACTCCTTTTCCCGTTCCGCAAAAGAGGTAAGTGGTGACTTTTTCGATTTCGTAGAGATCGACGAGAATCGCCTGCTGATAGTTGTAGGAGATGCTTGTGGTAAAGGAGTTCCGGCATGTATGATTATGGCTATGACGAGAAGCTTTATACGCTCAAGCGTTTCTGGCTTTTCAACTCTTAAGAATCTTCTTTTTGAATTGAATGATAACCTTTATCGTGATGTTGATGATGAACGCTTTATAACTTTGGCCGCTTGTCTTATCGACAAAAGAGAGAGCACAATCGAGTACGCACGTGCCGGGCACACTCCGCTTTTCCTTTATATTAGAAAGCATATACGCGAAATGAACCCGCAAGGGACTGCCTTGGGGATGCTCCCTCGTGAGCTGGCTGAGTTTGATACAGTTACTTTTGAGTTCACTCCTGGTGCGAGTGTGATGCTGTTCTCTGACGGAATTAACGAGCAGATTAACGAAGCAAATGAAGAATACGGATTGAATCGTTTGAGAGATACTTTTGAATGGAATTCCAAGCAGGGACAGGATTCTAAAATGATCATCAATAATATTCTTAACTCTGTTGATGAATTTGTGGATGATCCTAGCATACCTCAGGCTGATGACCAAACTATGGTTATTATCCGCAACGCTGTTTAAAGCTTTTTATAAACTTCCTAAATGAGTTTCCGTGTTATAAAAGAAGCCTGGTTGTCGTAACAAATCAGGCTGATAATCTTATTGAAAGTGTTTTCTATTCAGTAACCAGTCTTTGATAAATTTCCCCATTGATATCAAACTTCAATTCTGTATCAATATCACCATCAGTAACGGTCACATTCCATCGATTATTTTGGGATTCTAATGAAGTGATTACACCTTCTTCTTTTAGAGCTTTTGCAGATATCTGTTCTTTAGTTAACGATTCTGCAATATCTGCACTGTTTGTGTGGGGGGGAGGGGTAAAGACAATGCTATTAAGTTTCTCAGGCAAGTAAGGGGTTCATGGCTTGCCATCAAAAAGCTGAGTAGAACTCAGCACTCCAAAGCCTCGCTACGCGATGCAACATTCCGACGTTTTGTGGGTTTGCGAACAACGTTCGCTTTG
>JAUVCU010000107.1 GCA_030590715.1 Lentisphaeria bacterium | reverse complement strand
TTTAAATATCATCGACAATAAGACAGAAAAAAGTTACTTCACGGCGAAGCTATTGGACAATGCACTGCAATTTGAAAAGGCATTATCATCAAAGGACCGCTCAACTCACGACGAGCTGTAATTCTACTCACTTTTACTCTGAATATGTATGAGATGCTACTTTACGAAGCTGCCCCAATATTTATATAGGGAATAATTTACTCTAAAAAAGGTTTATTTCTTTGTTTGTAAAGAACGATATTTACTTTCAATAACACTTTATTTTTTCCAAAAGAAAGAATTGTATGACAACCTCATTATAATTCCAGAAACCTGTTGACTGTGCCCCTCATAAATCATAAAATATGTATAGAGCCTTTAAGTGGCTTAAATTAAAAAAAGGAGGTCGTTATGGCTCGACAATCCTCATATGTAAAACTTGAAAAGAGTTTTGCTCGTGAACTCCGTTCGGAGGTTCTTCATTCCGAAAATACTACAGATGTAAAGAACTGCTTCTCCCAAATCGCAGGCAAGTTTCTTAGGAAGGCCTTTGATTCACAAATCGATATATTAGATAAGGATGTGATCTTAGACCCTTCGGCAGAATCAAAATTTACATTCAGTGACAAAATAATGTCCGATGGAAACTTTAAAACGGGAGTAAAAGAATCAGACATCAAACAGATTCTAGAAAGGTTTGCAAACGCAGCTGAACATCGTTACCGGCACTTGTCTAAGAATCCTCTTAAAAGCGATTTGAAGATACGCTCTGCTCAGATGGTAGCATAAAGCATTTTTCCTAAAACAGATACAATCAAATGGTTGTATCTGTTTTTTTGTATAAGGCGCCATTTTCCTATCAGGTAAAATATCCCCACAACAATAGTTCATTAGCAGCTCTTCGGTGCGGCTTTACCAAATGCTGACTTTAGATACAACACTTTTGATCTGTTGTTATTTATATGGATTTATAATATCATTATATTAATTAGGCTAATAATGTCTTAAAAGATAAAATAAATAACTAGGACTACATATGAGTTCAACTGACAAAGTTCGAATTGCCCAAAGAATTCACGTTACGACAAAAGTGGAATTCTACGTTGATGAAGATGTAATAAACGGTGAATCCGTGGATTTTTCAGAAACAGGAATCCGCTTTGAAACAGAAAGTCCATTGCAGTTCAGAGTAAGATTTGAACACGCACAAAATGAAACAGAAGACGGCAACGTTTACGAACGGGAAGCGGAACTCGTCTGGGCGAAAACAGAAGTTGACGGATGTATGACCTACGGTCTAAGATTTATATCTGATATAAAAGCAAAATCACTAAATTCAAAAATCAGTTCCGACACAAAAGACAACAGCGCTTGGGGCTAATTATCCACAAAGAACATTGCTTTACTATTGTGATAGAAGTTTTAACATCTCTTCCTTAGTTTTAGCAAAAGCTTCTCCTAATTGATCAAAGGCAGCATTTTCCACATCAAACGCCTCATCTGTAATATCCGATTCTATAGAGCTACATAAATCACCGATATAACTTGCCCCCACATTATAGCTGATACCTTTAAGACTATGAAGGTTGAACTTTAACTTTGATAAACCATCATCTTTTATTGATGGGTCAAACGCGCCTAAAATTTCTTCTGCCTGCAAAATATAAGCGTTGATCAGTTCATGTAGAAATTCTAAATCTCCACCTGTTATTTCTTTGAGTTCTTCTATTTTTGCATAATCTATCAGGGCACGTTCTGAAGCAGCATAAAAAACCTGATCCTCGGATGTATTACTAGCCAGGTATTTAATAAGGCTTCCCTTCAATTTTTCATAAACAATCGGTTTAGTAATATAGTCATCCATTCCGGCCTCAAGACAGATTTCCCTATCTCCGGCCATTGCATTCGCAGTCATCGCAATAATGAACGTCTGTTCGAGGTCGTTCTCACATTCCAATTCTCGTATTTTCTGCGTTGCCTCCAGACCATCCATACTCGGCATTTGCAGATCCATATAAATGATATCATATGAGTTTTTACAGAACAGTTGAATGGCCTCTAATCCGTCAGATGCCACATCAATATTATCAATTAATTTATGCAGCATCTTTGTAGCTACCATCTGATTCACACTATTATCCTCAACCAGGAGAACCGTTTTATCAGTCCATTTGATAACCTCTGTCTTGCTGGAAGTTTTCACTTTATCCACCAAAGGCAACTTCTTTTGATTATCTTTTTCTTTCCACGCCTCCAAAAATAGCTTATGGACCTCTGAGGCCTCCATGGACTTATCAATTTGAATATCACAATTCACATCCGCGGCACCACTTTCACCTGAGCGATTATAAACGATTACAGACTTATGAAAATTCTGGTCTGATTTAAGGATTCGGATTAAATCCTCCCCGGCCTCATTTTGAACAGCATGGTCGACGATTACAAAATTATATGGTTTTTTATCATAAACACTAAGAACCATTCGTTCCAATGCATCTGTAGCTGATGATGCCATACTTTGAATCCCACCCCAGCTACTTATATAACCAGCTAACATTTGCGAATATTTGCTAATATTTGCTAATATTTGCTAATATTCTAAAGATTTATCAATGATTAGAAAGTTTAATCCGAAAAGTCCAGACTCTCTGTCAACTTCAGGGACCTTGCTACGGCAGAACGGTAATTTGACAAGGAAATAAAAACAAGAACCTTTTCCCAGCTCACTTTTTACCTTTATTTTACCACCCATCAATTCGGCTAACTGTTTGCTTATAGCAAGGCCGAGGCCTGTTCCTCCATAATTTCGGGTTGTAGATGCATCAGCCTGAGTAAATTTGGCAAAAATCTGCCTCTGCTGCTCTTTTGACAACCCTATTCCCGTATCTGTCACACTTATCTTTAATGAAGCCCCTTCAGAACCTTTAATGCTATCAATCGAAATACAGACCCCACCTTTATGAGTAAACTTTATGGCGTTGCTGACAAGATTTGTTATAATTTGTTTTATGCGTATCGGATCCCCCATGAATCTGCTATCACCATTGAGGTAAGACTTGCATTTCAGAGATATTGACTTTTGATCAGCTGAAAGCTGGAGTAATCTGATGATTTCATCGACCGAATAAGCAAGATCAAAATCGACAGGTTCTATTAACAGCTTTCCTGCTTCGATTTTTGAAAAGTCCAAAATATCATTAATTATACACATAAGACTGTGTGCTGAACTTTCCGCTACATTCGAGAATTCCAGCTGTTCTTCAGTCAACTCTGTATCTTTCAACAAGGTGATCATTCCCATAACACCGTTCATGGGAGTCCTTATCTCGTGACTCATATTCGCCAAAAACTCACTTTTAGCTTTACTGGCGGCCTCTGCTTTAACAGCCATCATTCTTCTTTCTTCGACTTCTATTATCAAAGCCTCATTTGATTCAGACAGTTCCTTCGTTTTATCATTAACCATCTCGACTAAATGGTCTTTTAATTCTTCAAGGTCCACATTCTTTGAGTTGAGCTTATCCAGAAGATCCATCTGCTTCTCTATATTTTCGGCATTTTCACCCTTTATCAGCTCAAACTCCCGCTCCATTTGATTGTACTTGATTTCAAGACGCACAAGCTTTTTCTTCAAAGCCGCTTCTGATTCATTTATTGGAGAGATATCTGACATCTTATATCTCCCCCCTTTCTTCCATTTTATTTAACTCTTCTATCACATCTTCAGCAATAATTTCAACCGCAATAGGGTCTATCTCCAAGGCTCCAGTACACTTAAGAAAGAGTTCATCATCAAGTTTTTTTTCACTCATATGTCCGACTCCAAATTTTTGGCATATATAATCGGAAATAAAAAGGGTATTACTTTGCTTGGCATAAATAGGATCGACCCTTGTGGGTTGATGGTGGTAAGCAATGGCCGCGATAATATCCTCCGGCAAATTCCAGGCACGGGTTAAATTTCTTGCGATCATACAATGATCAAAGCCCTGCGTTACTTTTTCAGCCTCACGTAAAGAGATTTCTTCCTTTTCTGACATCTGTAGGATTGTGTGGAAAGCCTTCAACTCATACTGTTCCTCAACTATGATTCCAATGTCGTGAATCAGGCCTGCCGAATAAACAGTATCGCCCTTCTCAGAAAACTCCTTACGATAGATATTTTTTGCGCACATGGCAACACCAAGCGAATGCTTCCACAATCCTTTTCTTGAATAGCCATGGGTCACTTTATCGTCATTAAAGAACGAGCCTACTTTCAGGCTTAACGCCAGTTCCTTAACGGCATTAAAACCCATAAAGACAATAGCTTCCTGTATGGATGTTATATTTCTGCAAACTCCATATTGAGCCGAATTTGCCCGCCGAAGTATTTTCGCACTTAAAGGAGGATCCACTTCTATCACATTCTTCAGGTCAGTCGCAGTAGAGTCCGGATTTTTTGTAATATCCATAATCTTATAAACCACATCCCCAATGGAGGCCAGCTCTGATTTCTCAGCCTTCTTGACAAGTAATTCTAAATTAGCCCTGCTTTCTGATTTTGAGATCATACGATATCCTCAACTTGCTCCAAACGTTTCTCTAATGATAACACATTTCCAATATCATTATACGTAGGAAAATATTCATAAGTCCGCAATATAATCAGTCCGCGTCCGGAAGAAAGGTGATCAAGAGGCACAGTATCTTTAATTTTTGATCTCCAGTCAAAACCATCTCCTTCGTCCGAGACTACTATTTTTAGTAAACCATTAGAAACTTTGGTCTCGATTGTCACTTTCAATGACTCGTCAGATCTATTTCCGTGAACAACTGCGTTCGTTAGGGCCTCAAAGAGAACTAGACGAAGAGAAAATAGCTCAACACCACATTGCATCTGTTCCAAGAAATCGACCAGATAGCCGATAACCTTTTCCAGATAACAAAGCAGAGATGGAAAAACAATCTTTAGTTCATCCATATTTCCTTCGATTGTTACACCATTCAATGTCACACCTCAATCCCCAACAATAACACATCATCATCGACTTTATATGTCTCTCCAATAATCGTATTTCTGACACTGTCAACAGCTCGGTCCAGACTGCATTCATCTAACGATAGAACAGCGTTTTTCAACAGGTCTAAGTTATCACTCCACACACTGTCTCTCTCGATCAGACCATCAGAATACAAAAAGAAGCGCTCTCCCTCTGCAATACTAAGAGTCACTTTTGAATAGCACACTTCACTCATTATCCCAAGAACGTCTCCGTCCAGTTCAACGTATTCCGGGCCTGCGTCAGAAGAACAATACAGAATAGGAGGGTGCCCCATGTTCACTATCGTAGCGGTCATTTCCAGTCTATTCACACATATATACGTCGCAGTCAGGTAACGCCCCTCAGGCAATACATCCAAAAGAACATCATTTATCATTTTCATACTTTCGATTGGGTCATAAATAGGAAGACAGTTTTGTTTTAAGAGAACTTTAAGTGCGGCTGTTATAAAACTCGTGCTGATATTGTGCCCGGAAACATCTGCAACGAAATAACCGTATATATCATCTGTAATTCTGAACACATCATAAAAATCACCACCGGCTTCTTCTAGGGAAAGATAGTATTTAGCAAATTTCGCTTCAGGTAAATCAGATGGTTTAACTAAAAATTGCTGTTGAGCATCACCGATCTGCTTCAGTTTGTCCGCCTGAACCTTAATCAAAGCATTTGTCGCGATACTCAGTTTTATATGATTCTTAACTCGGGCTCTTACTTCTGTAATGATGAAATGGTTTAGTGATAAAATCGACAGCGCCAAGTTCAAAACCTCGAACTTTTGACCCTACGTCGTCAATTGCGCTTAAAAATATTACAGGGATTGAGTTTGTTGACGCACACTGTTTTAATTTTTCCAAAGTGGTAAACCCATCTTCTCCAGGCATCACAATATCTAAAAGAATCAGATCTGGAGAAAACTCTTCTGC
>JAUVCU010000141.1 GCA_030590715.1 Lentisphaeria bacterium | reverse complement strand
TTGTAAAAGATTTTGACAGCTGGTATGAAAAAATGCAGGAAGAGCAAAAGGCGAAATTTACCGAGTATTTGGGAAATGAAAAAACGACTTTGGAAGAATACCGAAAAAAGGCTTCGGAAGACAAAGACCAGCTTGACCGTCTAACTATTTCAAAATGGATCAAAGCAACATTTGATGAGGCCGTTGAGGTTTCTGAAGAAGATATCCAGAAGAAGTATGAAGCAGATAAAGAAAAATATACGTCAGCTGGCCAGGTAAAAGCATCTTATCTAGTAATTAAACCGGCAGATGAAACACCAGAGGCTGATACCGCGGCAGAAGCTAAGGTCAAAGAAGCGTTGGCTAAACTACAGACTGGTGCTGATTTTCTTGAGATTACTAAAGAATATACAACGTGTCCGGCAACAGAAGGAATCCCTGGAGATCTTGGGTATTTCTCGAAAGGAGAATTCAACCCTTTATTTGAAGAGAAAGCATTTGCTCTGAACGTTGGAGAGTTTAGTGATTATTTCAAAACTCAGGACGGGTATCAGATCGTAAAAGTTACGGATAAAAAAGTGGCGAATGTCGTTCCTCTAGATAAAGTAAAAGCAGATATATCTAAAGCTTTGGAAGATGAGAAAAAAGCAGCCAAGGTTCAAACTATTATGGCTAATGGCCGTGAAGAGTTCGGGGCTAAACTTAATTTTTAATTGTTGCCGTTGAAAGTAGACTGCACTGTATAATAAAAAAAAGTCATACGTATAACAGATTCGGATAACTGTACTACTTGCAGTATTGACAATCTGTTACCTTTAATTATGATAGGGAAAAATATGACTTGCAGGAGAAAATAAATGTCAGATGTAAAGAATGAATTTGAAGTATTGAATAAGGTAAGAAAAGAGATTGGAAAAGTAGTTGTAGGCCAGGAGGAGCTGATTGAGCGCCTTCTACTTGCTATGTTGTGCAACGGTCACGTTTTAATTGAAGGTATACCCGGGCTGGCGAAAACGCTGACAGTGAATTCTCTTGCTCAAAGCCTTCATTCATCTTTCAGCCGTATTCAGTTTACACCTGACCTTCTTCCTGGAGATCTTCTTGGTACACTGATCTACAATCCTGAGACTCGTGAATTTACGACCCACAAAGGACCGATCTTTGCGAATATCATTCTTGCAGACGAGATCAACCGTTCTCCTGCTAAAGTTCAGAGTGCTTTGCTTGAGGCGATGCAGGAAAAGCAGGTTACTATTGGTGATACAACGTTCAAGCTGGATCTGCCATTTCTTGTTCTTGCAACTCAGAACCCGATTGAGCAGGAGGGGACGTACCCTCTACCAGAGGCTCAGGTTGACCGTTTCATGTTCAAACTTAAAGTAGAATATCCTACTATGGATGAAGAACATGAGATTCTGAAGCGAATGGCCAAATCTGCTCCTAAACTCGACGTAGAGGCTGTCGCTTCACTTAAGGATATGCTTGAGCTGAGAAACAAGATTGACGAAGTGTTCATGGATGAAAAAGTTGAACGCTATATTCTGAAAATTGTGGATGCTACACGTAATCCAGATAACTATGATCTTGACCTTAAAGATTTGATCCGATTCGGAGCGTCACCGCGTGCGACTATTTTCCTTGCAATGGCCTCAAAAGGACATGCCATGATGGAAGGTCGCGACTTTGTTTCTCCTGGCGATGTGAAAAAGATTGCGATGGACGTTCTTCGTCACAGGGTCGCTATAACGTACCGTGCCGAAGCTCTCGGCAAAACTTCAGAGTTTATTGTTCAGACTATTCTGGATAACATCGATATTGCTTAATCTTCCGGGTTTAACCTTAGACTAAGACTAAAACTAAAGATTATATTGGATAAGATATCAGATGGATAAAGAGCTGGAAAAACAGATAAACTACATTCAGATTTCCTGTAAAAAAGCGGTAGATGAATTGCTTGCCGGAGAATACCACAGCGTGTTCAAAGGACGGGGATTGGAATTTGATGAAGTTCGCGAGTATCAATATGGCGACGATGTGCGCCTGATCGACTGGAATGTTACCGCACGAACTGGCCGGACTCACATCAAGCGTTTTATTGAAGAGCGTGAGATGTCTATGTACCTGATTGTTGACCTTTCAGCCTCCGGATCGTTTACATCGGTGGAAAAAACCAAAAACAAAGCGGCAGCTGAGCTCTGTGCTCTTTTGGCTTTTTCCGCAGTTAAAAATAATGATAAAGTTGGACTGATAATTTTCACAGACAAGATTGAACTATTTTTACCACCAGGTAAAGGAAGAAGTCATGTCATGCGAATGATTGATAACTTACTTACTTTTGAGCCGGAAAGTTCAGGTACTGATATCGGTGCCGCAATGGAATTCATGGGAAGTGTTACAAAAAAGCATAGTGTTGCTTTTCTACTATCTGATTTTCAGGGTACAGGTTATGCGGAACAGATGGCTATTCTTGCACAACAGCATGACCTCATTGCCGTTTCACTTTCTGACCGACTAGAAGAAACGATCCCAGATGCCGGGCTTGTACGGTTTTCTGACAATGAGACAGGTCAGCTTTCCATTATGGATACCAGTTCCAAGTCCGTGAGAGAAAGCTATAGCAATGCCAAAAAGCAGTGGCGGATTGAACTGAACGAACTCTTCAGAGGTAATAAGGTAGATCATATAGAAGTTTTTACCGATGAAGATTATGTGCAGAAACTGGTCGGCTTTTTCCGCTCCCGTGAAAGGAGGGTTGCAGATGAAACTGGTGGTTAATTCTTTCCTCCTAATCGCTGTTCTTCTATTTTCTTCATGTACAAATGAAAAGAATGAAACGTACGATCAGGTTCAATTCAAGCAGGTATTTGACTGTCATACCTCTAAAATTACGTATTCGATTGAGAAAACATTGATACGGACTGACGAGTTGCTGGAAGTTGAGGTTTCTGTGGAAATGCCGCAGAGCTCAACGGTGACATTGCCTATGAAGCTTGATGTTATGAATCTGTTCTTTGTAGATATAATTGTTTCAAATAGAGCTCTCTTACCGAATGGGAATGTGGAACAGTATGTGAAATTTATTTATGAGCCGGAGCTTCCTGTCAATTCAAAAATTGAACCTTTTACCATACGGATCTCCGATAAGGGACGTGAGTATGAAACTGTGATCGGTGAATCTGTTCTTGAGGTTATTACTCTTTTGGACAAAAATAAGCTCAACCAAATTAAAGATTCAGCACAGGCAATGAAAACGGTCGAAGATTACCTGATCTATCTGTTTTGTGCAGTGACTTCGGTTTTGCTTGTGTCGTTCGTTATTTTCTCTGTTTTCCGCTCTCGAAAAGAGGCTCATCGAGCAGATTTAATCGCCTTGAAAGAACTGGCCTGTTTGAATACAAAAAATGACAGTATGGCTGATAGCGTCTGGAGAAGTTTTATTATCTACCTTTCCGCTGAATTTGGAGAAAAATTTGCTTCGTTAACAGCAGAAGAGATAGGAATGCAGGTGATGAACTCTAAATATTTATCTAAAAGACTTAGTGAAGAACTAGGTGAAGTTCTACTTTCTGTTGAGCACGGAATTTATTCAAATGGCAACAAAATAAGCCCCTTAACTATGGATGATTGTAAACGCTTAATAGTCAGCGTTCATGATGCAATGAACGAACATTATCAAAAAAGTGGAGGTGACAAATGAGATTTGAATCACTAGAAGCTTTTGCTCTGTTTATCCCGCTCGCTGTCCTACTGATTTTAAAATTGAGCAGGAGAAAGTCTGACGTAATACACTTTTCTACACTGCAACAGGTCGATGCGGCCGGTAAAACGTGGAAGAATGCCTGGCGCTGGCTTCCATCGTTTCTGTATCTGGCTTCAATTGTCTTTTTGATCTGTTCTCTTGCCAGACCTCAGATGGAAATAGAAAATACTGAACAGAAAAATAAAGGTATAGCGATTCAGCTGGTTATTGACGCTTCATCGAGTATGGATATAGGAATCGATTTTGCCGGTAAAAGGACTACGAGAATGGAAGTCGCCAAAAAAGTTGTAGAGCAGTTTGTGCTTGGCGATGGAGATAGTCTTGACGGCCGTCCGAATGACCTGATCGGTGTTATTGTCTATAGGCGCTTTGCCGATACACTTTGTCCTTTAACATTAGGACATGACGCACTTGTTCATGTTACGAATGAAATATCGTCGGAGGCACCACCAAATGAAGATGGAACCGCTTACGGTGATGCGACAACTCTTGCTGCGGCGCGTTTGAAAGAACTTGAATATGCAGAGGAATCTCAGCCTGGTTCTGGTGTCGCAAGCAAAATCATTATTCTTCTGACGGATGGAGAGAATAACTGTGGTCGACACCTTCCTCTCGAAGCTGCTGCAATGGCAAAGAATTGGGGCATCAAAGTCTATACGATAAGTCTGGGTGAGGCCCCGGATACTAAGACTATTACAACCGATTCCGGAGAGTACACTATTATTGAGAATATTTCAGCAACTGATAAAGTTCTTTCCCGAATGTCTGAACAGACCGGTGGTGTTTTTCGTACGGCCTACGATTATGATTCTCTAAAAGCTATTTATGCTGAAATTGATAAACTTGAAAAAAGTGAAGTTCAACTAGAAGGATTTGTCGACTACAAAGATTCATTTTTTATATTGATTGCAGCTCTGGTCTGTGTCCTGATAGCTGTTTTACTTGATGTAACCATTCTGAGGAGGCTACCATGAACGACATAATCTTTCAGGATACGTCCATGTTTTTATGGCTCGTTTCAATCCCTGTTATAATGCTTTTAACGGTTCGAGGATGGCAAAAACAGAAGAAATCTATAGAGCAGTTTGATAGTACGGGAAAGACATTGAGACTTTTCCGTTCTGTTATCTCATCTATTTGTACTCTCGTTGCTGTCTCTTTCGTGATTGTCGCATTGGCACGCCCGTCATGGGACCCGAAACCGAAGGAACTCAAGCGGGAAGGGCGCGATGTGGTTTTCGTTCTTGATGTTTCCAAAAGTATGTTGGCTGACGACCTTGGGCCAAACAGACTTAAAAATGCTAAGCAAACTATCCTTGATTGCGTTGAGAGTTTCAAAGGGAACCGCGTTGGTCTCGTTATTTTTGCCGGATCGACTTCGGTTAAATGTCCGCTTACTACTGATTATATTTTCTTCCGCCAGATTCTGGAAGAAGTCAATCCATTCAGTGTTCAATCCGGAGGAACAAGAATTGGTGATGCGATTCTCAAAGCGACTGAATTTGTCTTTAGCAAAAAGTCAGAAGGAGCGCAGGATCTGATTCTCATAACTGATGGAGAAGA
>JAUVCU010000183.1 GCA_030590715.1 Lentisphaeria bacterium | reverse complement strand
TCATACAGCGGCGTTTGGCCAGCTTATGATAATAGTCAGCGATACGGAATCCGAGATTTCGTGAGCCGGAATGCAGCATCATCCAAATAAAGCCGTCATCTCCTTTTTGAAGTTCGATAAAGTGGTTGCCTCCGCCAAGAGAACCAATACTTTTTTTAGCAAGTTCCCAGCTGTGCCGTGTCAGCCAGTATCCATGCTTTGTGTCAGCCTGCGACAGATTTTCTTCGTGGACTCCAACAGACTTAAGGTAATTTTCAAAACCAGCCCAATCCTGTTTACTATGATGCGAATGGCCTTCTCCGACCGGCACGTAACGTTTAATCCCTTCAAGTATTTCCCTGAGCTTCTGCTTGCCTTGAAGTTTGCCTACGGGAATATTTGTCTGTATCGCCCCCATACCGCATCCTATATCCACTCCGACGGCATTTGGTATAACCGCATTGTCACAGGCAATGACGCCCCCAATAGGCATCCCGTAGCCGCAATGACAGTCAGGCATCAGCGCCACATGCTTGTAGATAGCAGGATGATTAGACAGGTTTACCGCCTGTGAATACGCCTTTTCTTCCACATCTTCACACCACGATAGGATCGGATGTTTATTGTCGTCTTTATCGTATTTTATCCATTTCATCTGATTAATTATTGCCTGTGGTATTTACCAATGAGTTCAGCGGTGCCGATAAT
The DNA here is from genome assembly GCA_030590715.1 of Lentisphaeria bacterium. Lineage (GTDB taxonomy): Bacteria > Verrucomicrobiota > Lentisphaeria > Victivallales > JAUVCU01 > JAUVCU01. The sequence goes on along the minus strand of JAUVCU010000183.1, from coordinate 3,844 downwards.
GTGGGGTTTTATAGCATGAAGAAGAGCTGTGCTATTCGGATGACTTCCGCCTTTCATTTTTACATCCAACGCGTAGAGTTTGAAAAAATATCGGTGCGTTCCACTTGGCGGAGCCGGTCCCCCATACTTTGCGTTTCCCCAACTGTTAGTGCCTTCACTACAACCTTGCGGCAATAAACCGTGCTTGGAAGCTCCTTCCTGCAGTGACGTGCAGTCTGGAGGGATGCAATAGACAATCCAGTGTACCCACAAGCCGATCGGAGCATCCGGATCATCGCAGATAAGAACGAGACTTTTTGTGCCCTCCGCTGGTGTCGACCACGAAAGAGGCGGAGCTATATCCACGCCATCCGCTGTATATTTTGATGGAATCATACTTCCGTTAGTGAATGCCGGGCTTGTCAGATTAAATGTCATCACTCCCTCCTTTCTATTACTTGTTTCCAGAAGACACTACCTAGTATCAGAAAATGGTATCATCCCCATAAATTTTAAGCAATATGATATAGAAACAGATATTACAGATAAAACGTTTTCATAGATCTCTATGAAAAAATAGTCTGAATCAATGAATAAAACTTTTCGCAAGAGTGATTTTCTTTTCCAATGTTGAAATTTTGCTTCAGAAGCTGAGCAGTAGAATCAGAGGTGAGCATTGACACTGTTTGACCGGAGGCTTTATCAATCACGTCACGATCAACATAAACAAGTCCGTTTGGATATGCACCCGCAATCTGATTACCAAGAGAGATATAGTTATAACCTTCAGCTTTGATATCTGAAATAAAGACGGGGTACTCAAAAAGAACAATCGGACGCCGGGCGAACATCGCTTCGATAAACTGATTTCCCCAACCTTCCTGAAGACTTGTATAGGTAACCATATCCGCAATTGCGTAAAAGTCAGAAAGCGCATACCGTTTGACCGGAGCAAATGTCCGTTCAGCTTCAACCAGATCATCGGCATAGCGGAACTCAATACCTGACTCTGCGATAAACTTCTGCAGTTCTACTTCATACTCACGGGAAGAATCTTCGGCATAGCCTGACAACACAAGAACAATTCTACTGTCAGCAGTAAGCAGTTTATCGTTGTAAAGCCGTTGCCCCACCAGTTTATCACGGTAATAACTCAACCTTTGAACAAACTGAACAGCAAGCTCCACAGCTTTGCGTCGGACCAGCCGTGTCGCATGAAGAACAACCAGATCATCTTCGCGAAGATCGAGCCTTGAAATGAGGTCTGAATTAAAATTATAGATATCCCACGGCTTTTGACCGAAATCAAAAATATCACCAAGAACATGCGGCTTTACACCAAACCGTTTCTCCAACATTACAGCGGCCTGACTGTTGATACATATATGATCGATGTTAAGAAGTCTCGCGGGAACAAACGTCTGCAGATAATCGTAGACAGCATGGGATGTTACCTTGGAATAATCAGGCCGTTCCCAATAGAAATCGTGGTGCGTTGCCACCACTGGAATATTCAATTCTTCGGCGATATGCGCAAAAGCCGACGCGGCCGCAATGTGTCTGCCGTGGGAAAAAATATTGTGAACAAAAAGGCAGTCGATATGTTCCTCTTTCTGAAACTCCATGAACTGCGATTTTATAGCGTCAGAAATCCTTTCTATTTCAGCCATCAGTTCGTCGGAGCTGAGATCAGAACGTTTAAAGTAAGCAAATGCATTTTCTTTTATACATCGAATTTCAGGAGAGTCGAATTCAAGTTCAGGGATAATGAGATCTGCGCCGAGACTCCTGTCTCCACCAACCAGAAACACCGAGTACCCCGCGTTCTCCAACATTCGCTTCCTTTTAGCAATCTCCAAAGAAACTCCGTCAGTGCGACCGACGCGATAATGAACAATGGCACATTTCATAAATAGAACTCCCAGCACAGGATGCAATACCCTCTTGCCCGTCATTTAGACAGCAAATATACAAGAGAAACTTAAACCCAATCAGACATCCGAGATCTAGCACGTAAGATGGAAGCACGCAGCAACACACTTCGTTGCCTTCAGCAGATTGTACTCTGCCATCGCCTCATCAGAAGGCAATGCGATCATCTCAATGCCTCTCTCACCAAGTTCCTCCAGAATGTCATCAGCAGGAATCATACAACCGTAAGCACCGGTTCCTACAATAAGCACTTCGGGCTTTGATTCGAGCAAGCCGATAATGTCACCACTATGCAGAACGTGTCCTTCCATTCTCCGCCAGGAGTCATTTACCAGCCCTTCCGGGAAGATCTCAACATCCGAGCAATAATGTCTGCCATCAATGACAATTTGACCAAATGAATAGCTATTAATCATTGTACTACTCCTTCAGCATTTCAAGAATCTCACCTATCTGTTTTTCCATGTTTAAAAAGTGTGACCCTCTCCAGTAAATTTTACCACATTTCTCGCAACTTTTGAACTCTGAAAAATATTCTGCCGTACGCGGAGGTATCTTATCTAAAACCTCCTGACGGCTCACATCGGCAATTAGCCCATTACAGGAAATACAACGGGAGAACGGGTCAATACATGAGAGCAGATCAAACTTTTTTAAAACCTCGACAATTTGCCTGGAAGGATCAGTATTCCTCAGCCAGTAACCATGGGTTACCAGACCGGTCTTCAGTATGCCCAAATCACGGGTCAGAATAATCCTTTTTTCCGTTAAAGCCGTCTCAACGATTTCAGGATCGTCAAAGTCATTTCGGTATAGAGTATCAAGCCCGAACATCAACATATAGCGTGCTAGCTTTCCCAAATGAACATCAAGAATAAACTTTGGTTTTCGCAGTGGTTTAGGCCTCAGTTTAACAACCGGAGATATATCAAAACATTCAAATACGGGGTAAACCGAAACGCGGGAATCATTTTCAAGGATATGCTCAAATGCTACAGACACGCCATCAACAAGTATCAGATCAATCTCGGTATGCGGCACACCTATGGATTCGACAATATCTTTGACCGTCGTTTTTCCTTTGAATGGGAACGGGAAAGACACTTTACGCAGGCTCACCGGCAAAAAATCATTCAATTCCTCATAAAATCTAAAATATGCATTTTTCTCATACACAGTGCCCTACCCTAAGATCCATTTAATATCTGGTTAAGCCGCAGTGCATTTTTCGGGGCAAATCCATCACAATCATTGTTGAAAAATATGTATACTTTCTTTGCTCCACCCTCCTTCATACTCATTGCCGTATCTGCGATATCCAGCAAATCACTCTCGTCATAATTATAGCTGTACCAATCAGAGCGCCCGTGCAGACGCAAGTACGCAATATCCGAAGTAAGCCAATCATTCAGCGCGAACTCAGGAGACTCTGCATTACAAAATGTGACACCCAAAAAGTTAAGAAGGTTCCGGGTGTCATCGGTAAACCATTTGGGGTGACGAAACTCAACCGCAACTCTCGACGGATCGTCAAACAGCCGTAGCGCATGTTCCAGTCTATCGAGATCATAAACAGTCCGGGGAGAAACCTGGAGCAGTATCAAACCGAATTTGTCGCCAAGCAACTCCATACTTCTGCAAAATGTGCCGACCGGTTCCTCAACATTTTTGAGACAACGGGTATGGGTGATAACTTTGGGAGCCTTCAAAACATATTGAAATGAAGCAGGAGCTTTACTAAACCAGTTCTGGTACGTTTGATCTTTGAAAAAGCGATAAAAAGTAGCATTGACTTCTACCGTACAAAAAAGCCCTGCATAGTGGTTGAACCAATGGCTTTTAGGGATTTCATGGGGATAAAAATTATTCAGCCAATGTTCGTAGCACCACCCTGATGTACCAATCAAAAATGTACCATTTTCACTCATGAGCA
>JAUVCU010000274.1 GCA_030590715.1 Lentisphaeria bacterium | reverse complement strand
TTGTAAGTGTCGATGAATCGAGGTTCATCGTTACAGCCCCCGTAACTTTCGGATCGATTATGTAACCGAAGTCAAGAAGGTCGGCAAAAGCAGGAACTACATCGGCAAGAGGAGTGGCATCCATTGATATGCGGTCATCTTTTGTTCCTACTTTTTTGTTCGGATCTTTTATCCATTTCTCGTAGAACGCTGCTGTTTTTTCGCTTTTAATTTCAGCTACTTCACGGTTGAGCTTTTGCAGTTCATCAATAACAGTATTCGTCGGTATAATCCTTTCTTCACCCTGGATCACGTCATCGGCAATCTGTTTTGACGGTGTGTATTTTACTGCTGGGGCAAATGTGAATGGCTTCGTTTCTTCCGCCATTTGTTCTTGTTTTGTGGTTTCACAACCTGTTAGAAGTGTTCCGGTACAGGCTGAAATTGCCAGAAGGTATTTCCAGTGATTTTTCATGTTTAAGGTTCCTCGCTTATATAAAATCTTGTTATTTATCTTTGTCTAGTTAAACTGCGTAGTGTGCTTCTTATTCTAGAAGGCGGTGCCGGGCGTTTTACCTGTTTTACTTCATTTGCCGCAGGTTCACTATCTTTCTTATCTGTTTCTCGTAATTTTGTCGACTTTGCCGAAGTGCTCGGTGTTGTAGTTGCTGTTTCTGCTGTTTCTGCTGTTTCTGCTGTACCTGTTTTAGGTAATGTTGACTCTAAAGCGGATTCTGCCTGGTCTACCCTGTTTGTCTGGTCAGATACTTCTTTTTTATTTCTGCTAAGACTCGACATGTCACCAAATTCCATTTTAAGTTCAATTTCAGTGTTTCCACTTATCATTATAACAGAATCTTTATTGATCTTTGCAAGCTTGTATCCGTTTGCAAGCACCTGATTCAGGCGGTAGTATTTACTGGGTCTTCCCCCTTTTTTCTGGGCCGTTGTGCTGACACGACCTCTTCTGGCTGGGCTTTTATCGATTATGATTGCGCCTGATGTATTTCCAAGCTTAATGATACCAATCAGTTCCATTGATACATTTGTAGGTTGAACTTTAGCTTGCTGCGCTGCTTGTGTATCAACTTCACCGCGATATTCAGCAAATAGGCTTCTTTCCCATATCGGTTCAAGGTCTGGTAGTTCACGCCCTTTGAGGTCTGGTGTTGGAAGTGCTTCGGGTCCAGCGGGAGTCTTTGTCAGTATTTTATCCTGAGTTGGCTCTTCGTAATCAACAAGGAATTCAACACCTGATTTTATGCCGAAAACTAAAATAATAATTGCTAGTGTATAGATATATTTCACTTTAAACTCTTTGGTTTTTAGTTTGAGTTTGTTCTAACTATTCGGTTGACTCTTTTTTCTCTATCGCAAGATTTATTAAGTTTTCATCTTTTATACATGTAAATGAAAGTTTTGCGTCAAGTCTGACTTCATCTGATCCTTTTGGACTTTTCGGACGGATGCTGCAGGAGTCCCACATCAATTTAGGTTTTGTCGTATGTATTGCGCTCATGAATTTTGCCACGCTTTCCATTGTCGCGATGCTTGAGATAGATAGTTGGTATTTATCAATACCCTCATCTATTTTCTTGTTGGTCAGTGTTCCGAGTGTTGATAGCTTTAGGTTGGCGCTCATAGCCGCATTTTCAACTTTCTTCTGCACGGTTCCTTCTATAGAGCCGTCCCTTTCGATTATCCAGTAGTCTTTTACTTTGCTCTTGAATGTGTTGCGAGTTATGTACGATTTCTCTCTCGCATTAAGCGCTTCCAGGAGGTCGCTTTGAGCATCTCTCAATTCGAGCTTCTGATCGCTCATAGCTTCCTCATTCGTCCAAAGAACAAAACTGTTCTCCGGTAATTTTTGTATTACAACTGCCAGTACCAGTACCAGGATAACTGTAATCATAATGATCATCCTAGTCTTGTCCATTTGTTTATTGTTTTTTGCTTTTGCCATAATATATAAAGTCCGCTTATTTTATTTTAAGCTTTATGATGAAATTTGTGCTTCCGGATCTACTCATCTTTCTGTTACTGACGACCTCAAATGATCCCGTTTTTTTAATCTTATTCAGTAGTGACTCCGATCTGGCATTCGATGGAGCAACTACTGTCATATCGATTATCGCATCTCTCTGGCTGAACGTTGAAAGCCTCATGTCATTAGGAACAGCTTCTGTTAATTCAGCTACGTAGTTGATCAAGTCTGATTCACCAAGGTATTCCGTTGACAGTTTATTCAGTTTTTTATCAAATTCCTGATTGGCAACTACAGTCTTGTTGACTCGATCGGTGCTTTTTAGCACTTTTGACATTTCTTCTTTTAAGCTGGTAAACTGCGTTCTGTTTGTATTGTAAAGCTTGTACACGGCCACGCATCCAATAGTTACGGCAAATGCCAGAGCTATAAAGGAAGCGAATATGAGAGAACGCAAACGCTGCGGTTTCATCTCTTTCGGAAGGTGAAGTTTTGTTGTGCTATCCAGTTTAACGCCGTGTTTTAAACACATTATTCCGCATGAAACTGCAGGAGCATATTTTTCGTATTCCTTTTTAGAAAGGTTATATGGATATATCACATTTGAAGATGGCGTATATTCTTCCGTCGTTTCGCTTTCTTCTGTCGTGTTATCTGAAACCTTAAAAGAATGAAGTCCCATTGAATTCTTTGGAGAAAGTGAAAACTCTGAATTCATGGTCGGGAAGAATGTTTTCTCATCTCCAGTAACTCCCATGAACGAAGGAACAAAGAGATCAGCTTTGATTGCCGAAAGCTGCAGGTCACTAACAAGGTGTGCCCAGCGTTCTTCCGGAACAGCAAAAACCCTTACCGGTACTTTTTCAAAGTCTTCCGCCTTATCTTCTTTAAGAACTCTGAAGTTCCAGATAAGGTCGTCAATTTGATATGGAATCTTACGAGCTAGTTCAAACTGAAGAAGCTGATTTAATTCTTGTGATTTGAGTTTTGGAAGAAGCAGGTCTATGTAAATACCCTGTTCTATATGACCTGTTAAAATAACAGGAGTATCCCCGGACGGTGATAATTTATTAAAAGCCTCTGCTATATTGCTCGGCACTGTGTGCCCGTCCCCAAATATTATTTCGACCACTTTCGATACTTGGTAGTTATCTCCTGAGGTCTGAACCGTTACGCCATGAATATCCCCATTTTTGGCCCAACTAAGTATACTGCACTCTCTTTTTGAAAACATATTTCTCCTTCTTGAACTGACTGAATAGCGATAAAAGCGCGGAGGTAATCTACCCAATTAAGCTATTATTGAAAGTGAGCTCTATATAAATAGTGTTAAAAGTTCCATAAGTTCCATAGAACACATAATACCATAAAGCTTTTATTAATGCACGGTCAATAATTCATTCCATGAGGAAGTTCTTTGTGGAGAACAGAAATCGCGCCTCATCTGCCACTCTTTTTTTAATCCGGAACCTAGTACACTGACACAATCTTTACCTAATTTGCTGTTTATGTTGTCTATCGTTTTAGAAAGATCCTGCTTTTTGGATTCCGGTTGAGAAAAAAGATCCTGTAGTGTCTTTTTCTCATCAGT
>JAUVCU010000319.1 GCA_030590715.1 Lentisphaeria bacterium | reverse complement strand
CGTTCAGCTTCAAGAACTTTAGCTGTCTTCAGCTCAGTATTGAAGAACTCATCAAAAGTAACAACGTTCTTGCCAGACTCGTCGCCATTGTTCGAGTCTTTTTGCTGCTTCTCTTTTTTCTTCTTCTTTTCTTTCTTTGGTTTAACAACTTCTGTTTTCTCAATCAGAATGCGAGGGAAAAGAGATGTGATATCATTCATTTTCTGACCGGCTGGAGTTGATCCCCAAATTTTAAGAGTTGAGATCTCAACTGTTTCTGCTTTGTCTGCATCGATACCAAGAGTTCTGCGAAGTTCAGCCATTTTCTCAGGCATAACAGGAAGAAGCAGACCTGCGATAATCCTTAGTGCTTCGGCTGCAGTGTACATAACAGTTCCCAGACGTTCTGTGTCACCGTTTTTAGCCAGTGTCCATGGAGCTGTAATTTCCATGTATCGGTTACCGGCGCGAACCGCTGCCAGTACTTCGCCGATTCCTTTATCAAGCTTCATGTTGACAATTGAGCTTTCCATTGCGGAAACAGCTTTCATTACAGCTTCTTTGAATGTCGTTTCAGCTTCAGTATCTTCACCAGCCTGTGGAATAACTCCGTCAAACTGTTTGATCGTCATTTTTACGATGCGGTTAAGGAAGTTTCCAAGGTCATTTGCCAGGTCGCTGTTGTAACGAAGAACAAACTGATCTTCTGTAAATGAAGCGTCCTGACCAAGAACCATTTCAGACATCAGGAAGTATTTAAATGCGTCAACGCCGTACTTTTCGCACATGTCCATAGGGTTAACAACGTTACCGGCAGACTTACTCATTTTGCTTTCGCCGATCAGCCACCAGCCGTGAGCGTAGATCGATTTCGGCAACTCAACGCCCATCGCTTTAAGCATTGTAGGCCAGTAAACAGTGTGCGTTGTAAGGATATCTTTACCAATAAGGTGGTATGAAGCAGGCCACCATTTATTGAATTTTTCTTCGTCGCTTCCGTAACCGATTGTTGAGATATAGTTGATAAGTGCGTCGAACCACACGTAGCAAACGTAGTCTTCATCAAACGGTAGCTCGATTCCCCATGAAAGGCGGGATTTTGGACGAGAAACACAAAGATCGCCAAGAGGTTTCTTTAGGAAGCCAAGAGTCTCATTTGCTCTGAAAGATGGAAGAATGAAATCTTCATTCGTTTTGATGTGATCGATCAACCAGTCCTGATATTGGCTCATGCGGAAGAAATAGTTTGATTCGATTATTTCATCAGTCGGGCGTTTACAGTCCGGACAGCAGTCGCCGTCAACCAGATCTTTCTCTGTGAAGAAACGTTCGCATGGAACGCAGTAGTGACCTTTGTATTCATCTTTATAAATAAGATCACGGTCGTAAAGATCCTGCATAACTTTTTGAACAATGTCTTTGTGGCGAGTTTCAGTCGTTCTTACAAAGTCATCATTCGTAATGCTCAGTTTATCCCAAAGCTCCTGGAAACGAACAACTGTAGTATCACATTGTTCGATCGGAGTCATATTGTTGTTCTCGGCTGCTTTCTCAACTTTTTGTCCGTGCTCGTCTGTTCCTGTCAGAAAGAAAGTCGGAACCTCAAGAAGTCGGTTGTAGCGTGCGAGTACGTCTGCAAGGATTGTTGTATACGCGTGCCCAATGTGGGGCTTGTCATTTACATAGTAAATAGGCGTTGTTACATAAAAGCTATTGTCGGTCATAATTCACCTTATTCAAATCGTTTTTGAGCAGTAATCAAAACTCAAATTCTGCTCTTTTTTATTCATTTTTAATAATCTGCATATAATACGATGAATCTTAATTAATTCAACGCAAAACCACTTGTCAAAACGTAGCTATTTTGGCTGATATTATCATTATACTTTAGACGGATAAAATCTTTTATTTTAATCTGCAGATTTAGGCTCGAATTAAGCGATTAAACAAATAGATCTCAACCGCTTGCGGTATGAAATTGTAGCTTTATCTTGTTTGTTTTGTTCATGCCTGAAAGTTCAGGCTGTTTCATAACTATCTAGTGCAGTGAACATATGATTTTATACTGCTTTTTTGGCTGTTTGCCAGGGGTTTAAAATTATTTAAACAAGCGTATATTAGCAAAAAAATAAAATAACATATTTCAGAGGATATGATTGTGGATTTTGAAGTGATGGAAGAGAATGTAAAAAGCATTCTAGTAAATATTGGAGAAGACCCGGAACGCGAAGGTCTTGTAGATACACCGAGACGAGTGGCGAAAGCGTATGATTTTATGACGCGCGGTTACCAGCAGAATGTTGAAGAAGTAATCAACGGAGCCGTTTTTACCGATGATACTAGTGAAATGGTTATTGTTAGAGATATCGAGTTTTACAGTTTGTGTGAACATCACATGCTTCCTTTCTTCGGAAAGTGTTCGATCGGTTATATCCCTAACGGTAAGGTTTTCGGTGTGAGTAAGCTTGCACGAATTGTGGATATGTTTGCACGCAGACTTCAGCTTCAGGAGCGTCTGACGCGCGAAGTTGCAGAAACTCTTTGGGATTCAATTCTTCCGGAAGGTGTCGGAGTGGTGATGGAAGCTCAGCACCTTTGCATGCTTATGCGTGGTGTTCAGAAGCAGAATTCCAAGATGGTGACATCTTCGATGCTTGGAAGTTTCCGCAATGAGCCGGAAACAAGAGCTGAATTCCTACGCCTAATCAAAGACTAGTATACAGCAATCAGTATTTACCTTATTTGTTTAGTTGGTTAATTTGAGCATAAATATCTTAGTTAAAAGCTAAGATTTATTTCGAGTACGGTAATAAAAGGAAAGATATGCGCGCTTGAGTACAACGGGTTTCAAACGCTTCAGTCAAAGTTGACGACAATGTTCTCGGAAAGATCGAAGCTGGTATTCTGATTTTTTTGGGGATCACTCACGGCGATACAGAAAAAGATGTTTCGTTTCT
>JAUVCU010000202.1 GCA_030590715.1 Lentisphaeria bacterium | reverse complement strand
GGCTATTTAATAGTCCGGTTAAAACTTCTCAAAGGTTTTGTTTATGTGATCTGAAATTTCCTCAAACCAAATTTGTTCCTGGTTAGAGAATTCTCCTGCGCTTTTATCTCGACCTATAAAATACAAACCAATAACTTTGTTGAATGCAATGATGGGGCGGAACAGTGCGTTTTTTAATTTCATCTTATAGGTAAGCTGCTTAGGTAGTCCCGTAGAGCCGTCAGCGTGTTTCCAACTTCCAGGCTTTGCCGTGCGCACACATGTAATCAGCGGTGAGTCCAGTTTTACCAGATTGACGCTAAAATCTTCCGCATTGATTTTCGGATGTTCTCCAGAGTAAAATTTCCCCTCAAGCAGGTGTGTATCCAGATCGATAAATGTCATGAATGTATACGAGTTGGGAATACAGCGCCGTAGAGCTTCCTGAGCTGTAAGAAGTATCAGGTTCAGTTCTTTGCCTTCTTTCAGTGCCACCATCATATCTGTTATGTATTTACCAATCAATACTTCAGGTCTGTTGAATATCTCTGCTTTTTCCTCAGCAGACCGGAAGTCGAGCTGCATTGCAATACCGGCGGGGTTGCTTTTTCCCCATTCAAGCAGCTTGATCATTATATGAATATCATCTCTTTCCAGATTAAAGTACGATTGGATGTTTTTGTCATCTTTAAATGTTTTTTCTATAAAAGCCGTAAGGTCGAAGTTTTCAATATCCAGAATTCCGCAGATGTTGGTTTCAATTGTTTTTATTTCTTTTTGGCCACCGCCCTTTTCGCAGAAAAGCATGTTGGCTATAGCCGTTGATTCTCTTATTATCTCGGAGAGAGTATCCTGATTCTGCCCCATTATTATTTCGCTTATGTTTTCGGGCAGGTTATACGTTTCGCAAACAGCGAGGCTTAATGCCTGGTATGTCGTTCCGAAAGCTTCTTTAAATGCTTTACTCTCCGGGTAATTCAAATCATTTATCAATGTGTTCATTTTGTGATAATCATCGGGGAGGGTGTTTGCCAGACCCAGTCTAGGCAGTTGATATAGCAAGCCGGCCACAAACATCTCTTCTGCTCTGCTGCTCGACTCTCTGTTTGCGAGTGCTCTCGAAAATGTCGCGGTAAAATATGAATTAGCATAGAGCTTAATTAGATCGCGCTTTCTGAGAAAGTCTTTGTGTTGGTTGAGTATTTCCAACCCTAAGGCTAATGACTTTACTTTTCGTAATCCGAGAAATGATGATGCTCCGGAAACAGTGGTGATAGGTGTTCTCGGGCTGTAGAAAGTGGAGTTTGCCGTGCTTAAAAGGGTGGTTGTAAGTCCGCAGTCGCGCATGATGATCTCTGCTAGGTCTATTACTCCCGTGCCCGAATCATCGTTCAAATCGCAGATCGCTTTTATATTCTCTGATATCGCCGGAAGTGTTCCATTCGATATCATCTGGTTTGCTAAAAAACTGGCTTTCGAAGCTTCATCCATTAACTACACCTTAAAATCTGAAACTAGCATTGTTTACATTATTTATAATGACAATCAACTTTATTAGTGCCGTCACTCTAAATTATATGTAATTTGTAGCTCTTGGTCAACAGATATATAGTTTTGCCTTTACCGTGTCTATGTTTTTTTGCCTTAAATAAAAAAGAAGAGCCTCAACGTCGCAGTTGAGGCTCTTGTATGATCTTAATAGATGCTATTGCTTCTTCTTTTCAGAATCGCAGCTTTTGCTGGTGGGACATCCGGTGCAGTTGCATCCTCCGTCTTTACCTTCACTTATTTCTTTTTTTGTTTTGTAGATGATGTATCCAATTGAAAATATCACTATTAAACCTACGAAAAAATATTCCATTTTGTCACCAAGTAGTTAGTTAGAAAATTATATACTCTTAAGTTGACTCAAGAGTATATGGCGTGATTAATTAAAATAGAAGGCTTCCAACCTGGTAAATAATAACTGCAAGAACAAAGCCTACAGTGGTGCTGTATACCATTGAGAAACCAGCCCATTTCCAGCTTTCTGTTTCTTTTTTTATTGCCGCTATGGTTACAAAACAAGGAGCGTAAACCATTACAAAAATCATCATTGCGAATGCTCTTATCGGGCTCCATGTTTCATCAGCCTGAAGTCGTTCAGACAGCGAGCTTGTATCATCTGTTTCAACTTCACCCATTGAGTATGCTGTCCCGAGGGTACTTACTATTACCTCTTTGGCGGCAAATCCTCCGATTAGTGCAATGTTGTCTCTCCAGTCGAAGCCTGCAAGTTGCGAAACAGGCTCCAGGCCTCTTCCAAGTCTTCCCGCGAATGTATAGGCTTGTACTGCTTCGGCTTCCAGATTGTTTATCTCAGCCAACTCTTCTTTGTAGTCTTCAATAATTTTTACGCCTTTCTGAACGGTTTCTTTATTCAGTGCAGCAGCAATTTTCAATGTCGGCTCTGCATCTTCTGCTACTTTTTTAAGGTCTTCATCTTCATGCCCGGCAATAGTTTCAAGGTTTTCTTCATAATTATCTGATTTGAAAAGCTCCGCAAATTCTGTTTTCGCCGCTTCTATTACGAAGTTCGAGCTCAGCTTTTCGCGCTGTGCATCGAATTTCGAAGTATCCATACGGGGGTAATACATCATTGCCCAGAGAATCACGTTGATTGCAAGGATAATTGTCGCAGCCTTCCTTATGTACATCCAAGTCCGGTGCCATGTGTCCATCAGTACTCCGCGGAATGTCGGCATGTGGTAAAGCGGAAGTTCCATTACAAATGGCGTCTGCTCTCCTTTGACTATGAATTTGCGTAAAAATGCCGCACTAAGTAGTGCGAAAAACCAGGACAGGAAGATAAGCATAGATATCAATAGTCCTTTTTTATTGGGGAAGAAAGCTGCAATCAACACGCCGTAAACAGGCATCTTAGCTCCACAGTTCATAAATGGTGTAACAAGAATGGTGACCAGGCGATCTTTCTCTTCTCTAAGCGTTCTAGTTGCCATAATCCCGGGAACAGCACAACCTCCGGGGATTCCTCCTGAAACGATAAGAGCGAGAATCGATTTACCCTGAAGTCCGAATGTACGAAGTACGCGGTCCAGAATAAATGCCACACGGGCAATGTATCCCGAGTCTTCAAGGAAAGACAAAAACAGGAACATAAAGAAGATCAGTGGAATAAATCCCATAACTCCACCGACACCGCCAATAATACCGTCTACCACCAACGATTGAAGCCATGGGATTTCAATCAGTTCTCCGTAGCTGGAAAGGAGATCAAAGAACATTTCAAAAAGCCCTACCGGGCTGGTCCACTCTCCACCTCCTGTAGGAATCCAGTTAATTTCTCCCGAAATCTCAAATACAATGTGAAACATCGCATAGATAGCACCAATCAAAACACCCCAACCTAAAAATTTATGACAAACAATACTGTCAATTATGTTTGTCAGCATCTTCTGCTCTACTTTTGACGACCGGTGTACCTCTTTGTAAGCTCCGTTCACAAAAGCATAGCGCGCTTCAACAACTGCTGTATTCGCATCTTCACCCGAATGCCTCATCAAGTGGTCCTTAGCCTTTTCAAGTTCTGTCTTTATGTTTTCTATATCACTGTATTTGTTGAACTTTTCCATTATGATCTTGTCATCTTCAAGAAGCTTGATCGTAAACCATAAGGGATTGTAGTGTTGTGATATCTCCTTGTGGCAGCATACAGATTTTCTCAGAGCAGGAATGATCTCCTCAAGCTCATGTGGATATGACATTTCGCGGGGCTTTTTGTCTTCTAAGATTGTCTCCAGGCAGGCTGCTTTGATATCGTCCATTCCAACGCGTTTGCTTGCAATTGCTTTTACTACTTTTACACCAAGTAGTTCTCCCAGCAAATCTGTATCGATAGACAGCCCTTTTTTCTCAACAATATCGTACATATTTAGAACAAGCACCATTGGGACATTCAGCTCAAGCAGCTGGGTTGTAAGGTAAAGATTTCTTTCAAGATTGCTCCCATCAAGCACGTTTACCACTACGTCCGGTTTCTCTTCAATAATGAAGTCTCGGGCTACAACCTCTTCCTGAGAGTAAGCTGTTAGAGAGTATGTTCCCGGCAGATCTATTACCTGAACCTTTTCTCCTCCGAACTTTGACGTGCCTTCTGTGAATTCAACGGTAACTCCAGCGTAGTTTCCTACTCTCTGGTTGCTTCCTGTTAAGTTATTAAATATGCAGGTCTTTCCTGAGTTCGGGTTTCCTGCCACTGCTATTCTTTTCATTTTTTATATACCTTTAAAACTTTTTATCGTACTTCGATCATTTTTGCTTCCGCTACGCGAATTGCCAGTGAATACCCTTTT
>JAUVCU010000206.1 GCA_030590715.1 Lentisphaeria bacterium | reverse complement strand
GCAGAAAAATAACAGGAGCAGCAAGAGAACGTACAGTTTTGAATGTCAGGAGTCCGAATGGAGCCGCGATACACGGTTCAGGCGCATCATTGTGAAGGCGACAAATTACAAAGGTCGGACGATTACTGTTTCAATCCTGTGTTCAAATCCAACGATGAGTATCCAGGATGCCGTGTGGGTTATCTGCAATCGCTGGCTGCAGGAAAATGATTTTAAGTATCTGGGCATTCACTTCGGAATAAACCAGCTGGACAGCAATGCTCATGCGGATTTTAAAGACGAAGCAGCATTATTAAAAGACAGAGATGCTGATTGTCCGGAGTATAAAGAAATTAAAAAACAGGCTCGTTCAGCGGCCGCTGCGCTGGCAAAACACCTGTTGAAGATCAATCAAATGAAGAAAAAGCTGCAATGGCTCAAGGCAGAAAAACAAATACTGGAAAATAGCACGAATGACTGTGGCAGGAAACTCAAAAAAGTGATGGCCAAATGTAAACGCGGAGAGAAAAGACTCGCTGAATTAGACAGTGAAACGGCTGAACTCGAGGAGGCATTGGAAACAGCAGAGCAGCTTCAGGCCAACGCTGTACAGAAAGAGTCGCGGATCCAACAGCTCATTGACGGGAAGTACCGCACTCTTGATACGAGGCGAAAAGAATATATGGATGCACTCCGCGTCAATTCGGCAAATATCTTTCGTAACCTTCACCTTCAATATCGGTCGATAAGCAATAACTACCGCGATGATCACTCCCGGCTACGGGTATTAACGCGCAGCAGCGGAATCATTGTTCGTACGGAAAGCGAAATTGTCATACGCTTGTGGCTGCCGGGAACCTTTCAAAATCATGTTATAAAGAATTTAGAGGCTCTTGTAAGAAGCGTTGAAAACAATATGAATAGACTGCCCATGCCGCCAAAGCCCAAGCTGAGAATCGAACTGGAGTCGGGCCCGATTCAGTGTCGCAACACCTGAGAATAGGGCATTCAATTAAACACCCCGTTCTGCTCAACTACTGAGCTCTGGAAAACAGAAAAGGGTTTGCGAAACCGAATTGAACAGTACCGAAAAGAATTAAGCAGACAGAAACGGGAGTGGGGTTTTATTGATGATAGTTCAGGGCTGCGTTACGTGTTGTTTCTGTACTACTTTTTACTTAATGACTTTACCGCTGCCAAGCGATATATCACCTGGTTTTCAAAAGAGTTCGATGATGATTGCGGCGAACCTTTTATGCATCTTGCATGGTCTTTAATTTTGTTCAGACGTAAAGAAAAGAAAGCAGCACGTAAAAAACTGGCTGAAACAATGATTGAAAATCTGTATCTGCTTCCGCACCTTCTGGGGATAAAGGTAGACAAATATGATATGTGGCATAGCTCCAATCTTTGTGAGCCCGACTATCCGGAATACATTCCGGAGCAGTTTGTCGAAGCTATTACTGCCGAAGACCTACTGTGGATCCGTGAGTGTTTTGAATCAGCAGCTTTCTCCGAGCTGTACTCAGAATACATTGAGGTATATCGAGAACTTCAAGGTATAAAAGATACCGAAAAGCGCCGAGAACGCCTCAACAAAGCCGATTCTTTATTGGAAAACATCAGCTAATTAAAAGGAGCGGGGGATCAATGAAGTATTTGTATGCGAATGACATTCACCTGGAGATGGTGAGTGAGCTGCGTCTTGAGCTGTTTGTAAATGAAATAAGTCAGTATAATGCAGATGCACTGTAGTTGTGTGGTGATATAGCTGTTGCAAAGAATATTGACAAGATTCTGCTGAAACTTGCTGACGAAATTCAAATTCCCATTTATTTCGTGCTGGGGAATCACGATTATTATCACGGATCAATTGCAAAGGTTCGTGAAGAAGTCCGTCATTTGAGTATTGATAGTAACCAGTTGTTCTGGCTGCCGGAAAGTGGCCCGGTTCAATTGTCAGACGAAGTCGCTCTGATTGGACATGGAGGCTGGGGCGATGCCCGGTTTGGCGACTTTGACGAATCAACAGTTTACCTGAGTGACTATGTTGCCATACAAGAGCTGGCCGGAATTTCCAATTCAGAAAGGAAAGCACAGATTGAAAGCATTGGGTGACGAGGCTGCTGAAGCAATCGGAAAACAGCTCAAACAGGCGCTTGAGACAAGTGATACAGTGTATATTCTCACTCATGTTCCGCCATTCAGGATTCCGCGTTTCACGAGGGTGTTCCAAGTGATGATAACTTTGCTCCACATTTCAGTTGTAAAGCGACCGGGGAAGAGATTATGAATATTTTGAGAAAGTTTCCGGAAAAGGAAGTTATTATTCTTTGCGGTCACACCCACGGAGAAGGCATGTATAAACCGGCAGATAACATCACTGTCATCACCAGCCCGGCTGAATATGGAGAACCGCAAGTCGCGGGAGTTATTGAAATCTGAAGCCTGTAGGATTTATAGAGCTATGATATTCTGAAGCTATGGAAATAGATTTCATAAGAAGTATAGTTTTTGTTATAATAAAAAGGAAAGAATATGCATAGAGAACGGGATTATTTACTAGAAATACTGCAGGAACTTGTACGTAATAATGTTGATTTCATTGTGTGTGGCGGTGTCGCTGCAGTTCTTCATGGAGTCGAGCGACTTACAATGGACTTAGACCTTTCGCTAAAAATGTCAGGAGATAATCTTAAAGCTTTTCTTCAGGTCATGAAAAAAGAAGAGATGATTCCGCGTGCTCCAATCCCAGCTGAGTCTATTTTAGACCCAGATATACGCAGAGCTATTGTAGAAGGAAAAGGCGCATTGGTGTTTACCTTTATTGACACAAATAATCCGTTTAAACAGGTGGACTTCTTCCTTACAGAGGATAATGGCTATGAACAATTAGTGGATGACACAACATCTATTACAGTTGATGATATGACTATAAAAGTGGTGTCTGTAGATAAGTTGATTGAAATGAAATATGCCGTTGACCCGATCCGTGATAAAGATAAAAGAGATATTCTTGAACTCGAAAGGTTAAAGGAGCTTAACCGTGGATAAAATGACAAAATTAGAGATTCTAAACAAGATTGCAAATTGTTCTCAGGAAGATTTTGACGGACATACTGAATTCCACCGACTGACACCTAAAGAACGCTTACTCTGGTTATCAAATACAGCATACTTTGTCTACAAAGCTGCAGCTGCCAATCCGGAATTAAACTGCAATAATTACTTTAAGTAACGACATCATCTCTATCGTTCTAACCGGCAAAAAACTGACCCTCCGTGATGAATTAACGTGGATCGACTCAATCTTAAGACTCTGTTGATATGATTAGAGTGCACACAATTAAGCTAAAGCTATTATTGGTCACATCGCAAAATACGGCATCGGAATTAAAGAGTGGTTTTTAAGTAGGCAGATATTTAAAAGGAAGTGAAATCGTATTTTGTTCACTAAAGGTCAAATCAACTCCAATTAAATCGGCTACAGCGACCTTCTTTATCTGCAGAACGCTTAGAAACTAACCATCAAGAGGATAACCCACGCCATCGGTTTTCAGCCGATGGCGGGAATAGATTCCTGTTACTTTTTTCTTTCTTTTATCCACTTTAGGAATATCTTTTCTACTTTCGAAGAATACACCAGTTTGTCGATCTGCTCCTTAAGCCATTTGTAGTCATCATACTTAGTATAGCGGTCAAATGTTTCGGTCCCGGTGCTGTGCCCCATGAAGTATGAAACAACGTGAGACTCAGTATGCTTCGTAAACGTA
The DNA here is from genome assembly GCA_030590715.1 of Lentisphaeria bacterium. Taxonomy (GTDB): domain Bacteria; phylum Verrucomicrobiota; class Lentisphaeria; order Victivallales; family JAUVCU01; genus JAUVCU01. The sequence continues at coordinate 550 of JAUVCU010000206.1, read as the reverse complement.
GAAGAAAACGTATGGCGAAGACTGTGAAATGTTTTACGACGTGGTTGGGGCGGTGGATTCAATGTTTTGCGTATTTTGGAGAAGGCATCACCAATAGTACGGCTGTACTTGTCTTTTGAGTTACGGTACGATAGCCCCCAGATGTTGTCATTCTGCCCGACACGACAAGAATCTAAATAATCTTTTACTCCGAGGTCAAGCAGAGTTTGATGAATTGGTAACACTCTTTTTGAGTTCTCATTTTTAACAGCTTTTTTATTATCTTCTTCATCAGATTCATTTGTGATGTCAAAGCACCACACACCCTCTATCTGCTTGATATCTGCAGGCGTGAGCTGACAGACTTCATTGAGACGGCCACTTGTAAATAGTGATATAAGCGGAATCCAAAACCTTTCCTGCTTGTTGCTAGAGATGAATTTCTTGCGCAGGTTCGTAAAGATTGTTACCAGATCATCATTCGTAAAACAATCGTTTTGACTACGGGCTGTCTTCTTGACCTTGTCCATCAAGTCATATGACTGAGACTTCACGATATAATCCCTGCGGT